>NZ_ATNI01000074.1:0-147688 GCF_000511705.1 Thermus sp. NMX2.A1 | reverse complement strand
CCCCGGTGGCGGCACCCTGGAAGGGCTCCACCGCCGAGGGGTGGTTGTGGCTTTCGATCTTGAAGGCTACCGCCCAGCCCTCGCCGATGCGCACCACGCCGGCGTTCTCCCCCGGGCCCTGCAGGACGGCCTCCCCCTCCTTGGGAAGTTGCTTCAGGAGGGGCCGGGAGTTCTTGTAGGCGCAGTGCTCGCTCCACATCACCTTGAAGAGGAAAAGCTCCACCCGGTTGGGCTCCCGGCCAAGCCGCTTGCTGATCTCCCGGTACTCCTCTTCCGGAATGCCGATTTCTTGGGCTAGGGTTTCCATCACTGGAGAAGGGGAAGAAGCTCCCGGTGGTCCTTGATCTTGGCCGTGGGCTTGATCTCCCCGTTCACCTCCCTCAGGCCCACGTACTGCACCGCCCAGGGGTAGCCGGTGGCGAAGGCTCCCTTGATGTCCGTCTGGGGCAGGTCGCCCACGTGCAGGGCTTCCTCCGGGGCCACGCCCAGGGCCTCGAGGGCCACCCGGAAGGCCTCGGGCTTGGGCTTCACGTAGCCGGTTTCGTCGGAGAAGCTGTAGGCTTGGAAGACATCCAGCCCCTGCCGCTTCAGGTGTTCCCGGATGAGACGGCCCGGGGTGAGGCCGGTGTCGGAAACCAGGGCCAGGGGGTATTTCTTGGCCAGCTCCTTCAGCGCCCCCACTCCAGGGAGGGCCTCGAGGTCCACCAGCAGGGAGCTTTCCTCCAGCTTCCTGGCGGTGAGGGCGATGAGGCCAGGGTCATGGGGAGCCCCGAGAAGGGCGAAGATGCGGGCCACCCGGTCGTATACGGACATGTGTTCCCCGGCCTTCCAGGCCTCCTCAAAGGCGATGGCCGCCTGGCGGTAGGCTTCCCGCACCTCGTGCTCCTCCGCCGGGTGCCCGGCCTCGGATAGGGCATCCAGGAGGATCTCGTACCGGGCGGGCATGACCTTTTCCAAAAACGCCTTTCCCTCCGTGAAGAGGGTGCCCCAGAAGTCAAAGGTGATGGCCTTGGGTTTCATCCCGTTACCTCCTCTAAGAGCCCCAGGAACAAGGGGAGCCCATCCGTGCCGCCCAAAACCTCATCCACCGCCCGCTCGGGGTGGGGCATCATGCCGAGGACATTGCCCTTCTCGTTGGTGATGCCGGCGATGTCGTGGAGGCTCCCGTTGGGGTTGTAGTCCGCTTCCCCCTTTAAGGGGGCGTAGCGGAAGACCACCAGGCCTTCTCCCTCCAGCCGGGCCAGGGTTTCGGCGTCCGCATAGTAGCGGCCCTCGGCGTGGGCGATGGGCAGGCGGAGCACCTGCCCCTTCTGGTAGAGGCGGGTGAAGGGGGGGTCGTTGCGCTCCACCCTTACCCCCACTTCCTTGCAGGTGAAGTGCAGGTTCAGGTTGGCGAGAAGGGCCCCGGGAAGGATCCCGGCCTCGGTGAGCACCTGGAAGCCGTTGCACACCCCGATCACGGGCCGCCCTTCACGGGCGAAGCGCCTTACCTCCTCCATCACCGGGCTTTTGGCCGCCAGGGCCCCGGCCCTCAGGTAATCTCCATAGCTGAAGCCCCCGGGCAAGAAGGCCCCGTCAAAGCCCTTCAGGCTCGTTTCCGTATGCCAGACGTACTCCGCCTTTAAGCCCGCCTTCTCCAAGGCGAAGCGGGCGTCCTCGTCGCAGTTGGAGCCAGGGAAGCGGATGATGGCCCACTTCATGGGAGTTCCTTTAAGGCCTCCAGGGTGAAGACCTCCATCACCGGGTTGGCCAAAAGCTTCCCCATGGCCCTGGCTTTCTCCTCCGCCTCCAGGAGGGTTTCCGCGGGGAAGGCCACCTCGAGGACCTTCCCCACCCGCACCGAATCCACGGGGTGGCCCAGATCCTTCAAAACCCCTTCCACCGCCCGGCCCTGGGGGTCCAGGATGCCCTCTTTGAGCTCAATGAGCAAGGTGGCCTGGTACTTGGGCATGGCTACCCCCTTAGAACCCGCCGGAGGACCTCCTGGTAGGCTTCCTCCACACCTCCCAGGTCCTTGCGGAAGCGGTCCTTGTCCATGGGCTCTCCCGTCTTTTGGTCCCAAAGGCGCATGGTGTCGGGGGAGATCTCGTCGGCGAGAAGGATCTCCCCGTTCCTTTTGCCGAACTCCAGCTTGAAGTCCACGAGGTCCAGCCCCCTTTGGGCGAAGAAGTTCCGCAATAGCTCCCCTACCTTCAGGGTGGTGGCCTTCACCTGGGAAAGCTCCTCCTCCGTGGCCAGGCCCAGGGCCAAAATGGCCTCGGGGCAGATCAAGGGGTCGCCCAGAGGGTCGCTTTTAAGGGAGTACTCCACCAAGGGAGCCCTTAGGGGGGTGCCCTCCTTCACCCCGTAGCGCTTGGCGAAGCTCCCCGCTGCTTTGAAACGGAGGATGACCTCCAGGGGGAGGATCTCCACCCGTAGGACCCGCATTTCCCGGTCGGAGAGCTCCTCGAGGAAGTGGGTTCTCACCCCGTGGGCTTCCAGATAGCGGAAGAGGGTTGCCGAGACCTTGTTGTTGACCACTCCCTTCCCAGGGATGATCCCCCGCTTTTGCGCATTGAAGGCCGTGGCCTCGTCCTTGAAGTAAACCCTGAGGGTATCGGTCCCTTCCGGGTAAAGGATTTTCGCCTTGCCCTCGTAAAGCTTTTCCATGTGCCTCCGCTTCGGGACCTTGGTCCCCTCCAGCCTTCATTTTAAGCCCGGAGGGTGCCACAATGAGGAAGGTATGGCCCTATCCCTGGACCTTCTGCGCCCCATCGGGGAAAGGGAGCTTTGGCTGCTTTCGGAGCGCAATCCCGGCTACCAGTTTGAGCGGTCGCCGGAGGGGAGGCTTTGGGTGAGTCCCACAGGAGGGCAAAGTGGTCGGCGGAGCCTCCAGCTGGCGTATCAGCTGGCCCGCTGGAACGAGGAAAGGGGTCTGGGGGTGGTCTTTGACGCCTCCACGGGGTTCAAGCTGCCGGGCGGGGCCATCCTGTCCCCGGATGCTTCTTGGGTGGGAAAAAAGCGGTGGGAGGCTTTGTCGGAGGAGGAGAAGGAAGGGTTTCCTCCTTTGGTCCCGGACGTGGTCTTTGAGGTGCGCTCCTCCTCGCAAGGGATAGAGGAGCTCAGGGCCAAGATGACCCTTTACCTTAAGGAGGGAGCGCGCCTGGGGGTGCTGGTGGACCCTTATACCCGGACCGTGGAGGTGTACAGGCCGGGAAAGGAGCCGGAGCGCTTTGAGGGTGTGGACACCCTTTCCCTGGAACCGGAACTCCCGGGCTTCGCCCTCCAGCTGGCCCCTTTGTGGTAACGGTTTTCCCCTCAAAGCCCAAAGCGGGCGTAGATGGCGTCCACGTGCTTTAGGAAGGGCGCAGGGTCAAAAAGGGCCCTAAGCCTTTCCCCCTTGAGGGGGTTTTCCGGGTCCTCTTCCAAAAGCTGGGCGAAGCTAAGGCCCTCCTCCCAGCTTCTTAGAGCGTTGCGTTGCACGATGGCGTAGGCCCTGTCCCGGGGAAGGCCCTGAGCGATGAGGGCGTTCAGCACCTGCTGGGAGTAGACCAGGCCCCGGGTGAGGTCCAGGTTCCGCTTGAGGTTTGCCTCAAAGACCACCAGGCCCCCCAGGATGCCCTTTAACCGCCTAAGGGCGTAGTGGCTGGCGGTGGTGGCGTCGGGGAGGATGACCCGTTCCACGGAGGAATGGGAGATGTCCCTTTCGTGCCACAGGGCGATGTTTTCCAGGGAGGGGCCCAGGTATCCCCGAAGGAGCCTGGCCATCCCGGTGAGGTTTTCCAAACCCACGGGGTTTTTCTTGTGGGGCATGCTGGAGCTTCCCGTCTGGCCTTCCCGGAAAGGCTCCTGGGCTTCCAGCACCTCTGTGCGCTGGAGGTGGCGAAGCTCCACCGCCACCCGCTCCAGGTTCCCCCCCAGGATGGCCAGGGCGGCCAGCACCTCCGCGTGCCGGTCCCGGGGCACCACCTGGGTGGAGAGGGGTTCTGGACTAAGGCCAAGCCGCCGGGCCACGTGGGCCTCCACCTCCGGGGGGATGTGGGCGTAGTTCCCCACCGAGCCCGAGAGCATGGCCACCCCGATGGTCTTCTGGGCGCGCTCAAGCCGTTCCCTGTCCCGCTGAAAGGCGGCGTAAAAGCTCAGGAAGCGGAGGCCGAAGCTGGTGGGCTCGGCGTGGACCCCGTGGGTGCGGGCGATGGCCGGGGTGTGCTTGTAGCGGAGGGCCAGGCGCTTGAGCTCCTCCTGGACCCCGGATAGCTCCTCGAGGATCAGGTCCAAGGCCCTCACCAAAAGGGCGTTTTGCGCGGTGTCCACGATGTCCGAGCTGGTGAGGCCCAGGTGCAGGTAGCGCCCCACCTCCTCGTCCCCGGTCCACTCCACCAGGGCCCGGGTGAAGGCCACCAGGTCGTGGCGGGTGACCTCCTCCAGTTCCGCCACCCTCTGGGCGAAGCGGGCGTCCAGGGGATGCTCCTTTAGGTGCGCAAGAAGCCTTTGGGAAAGCCCTTTGGGCACCTGGCCCAGGGCCTCCCAGGCCTCGAGGGCATAAGCCTCCACCAACGCCCACATGCGGTAGCGGTTTTCCTCCGACCATAGCTCGGCCATCTCCGGGGTCTGGTAACGGGGGACCATGCTTTAAGGGTACTAAAAGGGCAGGGTAAGGACGAAACTTCCCCCATAACCCTCCCCTTCGGGTTTCAGGGCCAGGAGGAGGTCGGCCCGGAAGATCATGTCCTGGCGGTTGCCGATCCGGGGCATCCCCCTTTCCGCGTAGGGGGGTTGGGCGTAGACCTGGCGCTGGACTTCCTCGGGGAAGAAAAGCTGGGTGGCGAAGCTTCTGCCTCCCGCCTCCACCCGGAGGTGCAGGTGGGGGGTGCGGCTTGGGTACCAGCCGGGAAAGAGGGTGAGAAACTCCACCTGGCCCTGGTGGTCCGTGGGCTGCCAGCCCCGGCAGAAGACCCCGGGGGCGTTCACCCCCGAGTAGCGCCCCAGGGCATCCGTGTGCCAGAGGTCCACCCGCACGCCCCCAAGGGGCTGGCAGGTGCGGTCCTGCACCCGGAGGGTAAGCCGAAGGGGGATTCCGGGAAGCCCTTCCCTCAGGTCCCTCCGCCGGGGTACCTCCCTAAGGTAGTAGGGACCTTCCGTGAGGGCCGGGGTGGGCGGGCACTGGGCCCGCGCCAGGGGAAGGGAGAGGAGAAGCCCTAACAGGGTGCGCCGTTTCATTTTCGCCTCAAGCTGAGGTCCACCTCCAGCCGGATGCGGTTTTCCACGCTGAGGAGGATGGGCACCCGGGGCTGGGTCAGCTGGAACCGTTCGAAGGGGAACTCGGTCTTAAGCCGAACCTTCACCTCTTCCCCCGCAAATTCCGCCTCCCCCTCCCACACCACCTCCTGGGTCACGTCCCGGATGGTGAGGTCCCCCACCACCTGCACGGGGAACTTGCCCCTTTGGGGCAGGGGGCTGGGAAGGCCCTTCACCTCCTTGGGCCGGAAGGTGGCGGTGGGGAAGCGGTCCGTTTGCAAGGTGTTTTGCCTGAGGTAGTTATCCCGCCGCTGCTGGTCGCTTCGGAGTTCCCTCAGGTCCACCACGAACTCCCCCGTGGCCCTGGTGCCCTGGAGGGCCACCTGCCCCTTCACCGCCTGGGTGGTGCCCACGGCGTCCGTGATACCGATCTGGACCAGCTGTTCCCGCACCCGGTAGCGGGCTTCCCCGGAAACCACCTCAAAGCTCTGGGCCAGGCTGGGAACCAGCAATACCAGGGTCCATACAAGCCATCGCATGCCTTACCACCTCCTTTTGCTATAAAAACCATAGCAGGTGGAGGTTAGACACCCGTTAGAGAAGCCAGGGTATACACTGGGTTCATGACCCGGGCGGTGCTCTTTGACGTGGGCAACACCCTGATCCTGGCAAGCCCCCGGTTTTGGCTCCTGCCTTTTTTGGAGGAACGGGGCCTTAAGCCCAAGAGGGATCCCAAGGCGGCGGCCTTGGCGGCTTTTCGCTTCTATGAGGACCATCATCTAGAGGCCCGGGATCTGGAAACCGCCCTGGGGCTTTGGCGGGAGTTCCACCGGAGGCTCTTTACGGGGATGGGCCTCGAGGAGCACGCCGAGGCCCTGAGCCGGGAGCTGGTGGAAAACTGGAGGAACCCCCGGTTCTGGCCCGTGGTGCCCGGGGCCGAGGCCACCTTACAGGCCCTGAAGGAGCGGGGCTATGCTCTGGCGGTGGTGTCCAACTGGGATGCCACCCTGCCGGAGATCCTGGAGGTGGTGGGCTTAAGGCCCTACTTCCAGCACCTTTCGGTGAGCGCCCTTTCCGGGGTGGCCAAGCCCGACCCCAGGCTTTTCCAGGAGGCCCTCGAGGCCCTGGGCGTGGCTCCCGAGGAGGCGGTGCACGTGGGGGATTCGGAGGCCGATTGGGTCGGGGCCAAGGGGGCTGGGGTTAAACCCCTCCTCTTTGACCCCCTGGGGGAGAACCCCCAGGCCCTCCACCGGCTGGAGGGGGTGTTAGACTACCTGCCATGAGCGTGCGGCAGGCCATCTGGGGGGAGAAGCAAGGGGCCATTGAGGCAAGCCTGAAGGAGGTGGACGAGGATCTTTTCCGCTACATCCGGGACTTCGCCTACGAGGAGGTCCTGGCCCGGCCAGGGCTGGACCTCAAAACCCGGGAACTCCTGGCCATCACCGCCCTGATCGCCCTGGGTAGCCCCAAGGAGCTGGCCACCCATCTGGAGGGGGCTTTACGGGTAGGCGCCACCGAGGAGGAGGTGCGGGAAACCATCCTGCAGTCCGCTCTTTTCCTGGGCTTCCCCCGGGCCTTGGCCGCCATGAAGCTCTTTCACAAGGTCCTTAAAGGCCGTGGTCCTGCTGACCCGCGGGAAGGATAAGGGGCTATTGGACCGGCTCCGCGCCTTGGGGATTGAGGCGGCGGAGGTGGCCCTTTTGGAGCAGGTGGACCTGCCGGGCCTCGAGGTCCTTCCCGGAAGACTTCTCCAGGCGGACTGGGTGGCGGTCACCTCCAAAGAGGGGGCTAAGAGGCTTCTTTGGGCCTGGGAAAAGGCGGGAAGGCCCCTTCTCAAGGTGGCGGCGGTGGGGGAAGGGACGGGGGAGGTGCTGCGCCAGGGGGGCCTATCCCCTGCTTTCGTCCCTCCCCGGGCCACGGCCAAGGACCTGGCGGCGGCCTTTCCCCCAGCCCAAAGGGTGCTCTTTGTGGCGGGGGATCTGGCGGGGAAGGATTTGGAGGAAGGCCTCGGGGCCCGGGGGGTGGCGGTGGAGCGAGTGGAGGTGTACGCTACCCGGGAGAGGGAGCTTTCCCCAGAGGAGCTGGCTCTTTTGGAAAGGGCCCAGGTGGTGGCCTTCTTCAGCCCAAGCGCCGCCAGGGCCTACGCCTTAAAGACCCCTAGGAGGCCCAAGGCGGCCTGCATCGGCCCCAGCACGGGGGAAGAGGCCAGGCGGCTGGGCTTTGCCGTGTGGGAGGCGGCGGAGCCGGGCCTGGAAGGGCTTTTCCAGGCCATACTTCGGGCGCTCTCATAGGGCTTCGGTTAAGGGTTAATCCCTAAGAAGGGGGATTCTTGTCCCTACCCGGGTGGCGTATACTGTCGAAAGACTATGGCCCTGCCCCTTTACCTGGTGGGCCTTTCCCACAAGACCGCCCCCGTGGAGGTGCGGGAGCGGGCGGCCCTGGACCCAGCGGTGGCCCTGCCGGCGGCTCTGCGCACCCTGGGCAGGGCGGTGGTGCTTTCCACCTGCAACCGCACGGAAATCTACGGGGTGGGAAGCCCTAAGGAGGCCAAAGCCCTCCTCCTTGCGCGGGGGGTGGAGGCCCACCACCTCTACCAGAAGGAGGGAATAGAGGCCCTGCGGCACCTCTTTCGGGTGGCGGCGGGCCTGGACTCCTTGGTGATGGGGGAGGCGCAGATCCTGGGGCAGGTGCGGGAGGCCCTCTTCCTGGCCCGGAAATATGGGGCCACGGAAAGCCTATTGGAGAAGGCCTTCCAGTCCGCCATCGCCCTCGGCAAGCGGGCTCGGAGCGAAACCGGCATCGGGGCGGGAGCGGTGAGCGTGGCCTACGCGGCCTTGGACCTGGCCCTGGCGGTGTACGGGGACCTCACGGGCCTTGCCGTGGCGGTTTTGGGGGCGGGGGAAATGGCGGAGCTCTTTCTTACCCACCTGAAGGCCCAGGGAGTGGACCGGGTTTTGGTGGTGAACCGCACGGTGGAGAGGGCCAGGGCCCTGGCGGAGCGGTTTGCAGGGGAGGCCTATGGCCTCGAGGCCCTTCCCCAGGTCCTGCGCCAGGCGGACCTGGTGGTGGCTTCCGCCGCCAGCCCCCATTACCTGGTGCGCCCGGAGGACCTGCCGAGGCGGTCCAAGCCCCTTTTCCTCATCGACATCGCCCTGCCCCGGAACATCGACCCCCGGGTGGGCCGCCTGCCCCAGGCCTACCTGTACAACCTGGACGACCTAAAGCGGGTGGTGGAGAAGAACCTAAAGGCCCGCCAGGGCGAGGTGCCCAAGGTGGAGGTCCTCATAGAGGGAGCCATTGGGGACTACCTGGAGTGGTATGCGGGCCACCGGGTGCGGGAGGCCATACGGGCCCTGAAGGGCCTGGCCTATAAGGAGGTGGTGCGGGAGTACCCGGAGGCCGATCCCCTTACCTGGCACAAGGAGGCGGGGCGTAGGGCCCACCCCTGGATTCTGGCCGTAAAGGCCCGGACCCAGGAGTTCCTCCAGGGTCCTCCCTGCCCTGGGGAGTGCCCGCTTCTGGCCTTCCGTCCCCCACGGCTATGACCGCGGTTTCCCTGCTGGCCCTGGTGGGGGTTCTCCTCCTGGCGGTGGGGTTGTTCTGGCCTCGAGGGCTTTTCCTCGGGGCCTTTCTGTACCTGGGGGCCGCCTTGGCCGATGCCTTCGCCAAGGGGTTTTTCTCAGGTCCGGCCCAGCCCGCCTTGGTCCTGGGGGGGCTTTTGGCCTTGCGGGGGGAGAGCCTCTTGCTTCGGCCGAGGCTTACCCCTCTCCGCCGCTACCTGGTTCTCCTGGCCATGCTCCTTGGCCTCTTTGCCCTCAAGGCCCTGCCCCATCCGGGGGGAAGCCTGCCCCTCCTCCTTACCCTGGTGCACGCCGGGGCCTTCCTGGTGGCCTACCTGGCCCTGGCGGTGGGGGTGGGGGCAGGGGTGATGTGCGCCATGCAGGACCTGCGCCTAAGGTCGGTGCCGGAAAAAGCCCTGCTTTCCGCCCCCCTTTGGAGCCTGAGGCGGCTGGAGCAGGGCTACCTTCGGGTGGGGTACCTGGCCACCACCTTGGGCCTGACCAGCGGCATGGCCTGGGCCTGGGGGTATTTCGGTAGCCCTTTGGCCCTGGATCCCAAGGAGATCTCCGTGCTCCTGGGCTGGCTGGGCCTCACCCTTTACTTCCTCCTCGAGGAGCGGCTTCAGGGCTACCCGCGCATGGCCCTGCTCCTGCTGGCCTATGCCCTTTTGCTCTTCGCCTTCATCGGCGCTCCTTTCCTGGGTTCCCGCCATCCTTCGGGCCTGGGGTTTTAGATATGGAAACCTCAACTTGACAGATTGGGAACAACGGGTTTATAATCCTTCACAAGGAGGTGAAGGATGTGGAGCCCATGGTGGGACCCGGGGGTGGGGAAGAGGAGGCACGAGGAGCTCCTTTTGGAGGCGGAGCGGGAGAGGCTCCTTAGGCCCCTTCGTTCTCCCTGGCGTCTGAGGCTGGCCCGGGTTCTTTTGCGGTGGGCCCAGAGGCTTGCCCCGGAGGCTCCGGCGGAGCTTGGGGAGGTTTCCTATGGAGGATAAGCGGCGCATTTTGGAGATGGTAAGGGAAGGGGTCCTTACCCCGGAGGAGGCCCTGGAGCTTCTTTCCGTGCTGGAGGGAAGGGACTTGGCTGGTGGGGAAAGGCCTCCTGTGGAGGCCTCCCAGGTCTTTGACCCCCAGGGGTTTCGGGTTCAGGTGCAGGCGTTCGGGGCCAGCCTCGAGGTGGTGGGGGTGGCGGGGTTGGAGGGGCTGGAGGCGGAGGGTGGAGGGGTAGTCCTGGAGGGCGGGCTCCCGGTCTATCGGGTTTCCCTGGGCGAGGGGAGGCTTAGGGTTCCCGAGGGGGCCGAGGTTTTGCTTTTGGCCAAGGGAAGCCACGTGGAGCTTGCCGGGGTGGTCCTCAAGGGCCGGGCCCTAGGGGCCAACCTGGAAGGGGATGGGCTTTTGGGCCTGGACCTGGCCCTTTCGGGAGGCAACCTGGAAGCAGGCCTTTTCCTTCGGGATGGAGAGCACCGCCTGGAGGTGCGGGCGGGCAACGCCGAGCTCCGCTTTCTGCCGGGTTCGGACCTGGAGGTGGAGGCCCAGGTGCGCCTGGGGGGCCTCGAGGTGGCGGGACCTTGGCGGCAGGTGGCGGCCCCTGGCGGGCGGCGCTGGTCCTTGGGAGAGGGGAAGGCCAAGCTCAGGGCCAGGGTGGCCATGGGGAATCTGGAACTGGAGGCATAAGATGGAGGAAAAACGGCGTATTCTGGAGATGGTGCGTTCCGGGGAGATTGGGGTAGAGGAAGCCTTGGCCCTACTTGAGGCGGTGGAGGAACCCAGGCCCAGGGCGCAGGCCCCTGCCAGGCTCCTCAGGGTGCGGATCCAGGCCCACGACAAGGGGAAGCCGGTTCGGGTCCACGTGAACCTTCCCCTGGCCTTGGCGGAGCTTCTGGAGAAGTTCCTGCCCGAAGAGGCCAAGCTCACCCTGGAGGACCGGGGGGTACATTTGAAGGACCTCTTGCGCCTGGTGCGGGAGGGGGTGCCCGAGGGGAAACTGGTGGAGATCGAGGCGGAGGAGGGGGGCAATCCGGTGCAGGTGCTGGTGGAGGTGGTGTGAGGCCAGCTTGGCCCCCTTTGCGCCCCAGGTTCCTCTACCTTCGGGTGCGGGGGCCTTTCCCCCTGCCCCTGGTCCTCCCCCTTCCCCTTTGCGCCCTGGAGTGGGGTTTGCTCCTCGCCCTCTGGGTGTGGAAAACCCGGGCCCTTTTCCGGGGAGGAGCGCCTATTCCCTTGCCTCTTGGTGCCCTTTGGACCTTTAGGGTGTTGCCGCCTTTAACCCTGCTGGAGGTGGAGGCGGAGGGAGTAGAAATCAAGGTGGGGCTATGGTGATGAAACCCGTTCCCGTGCGGTGCCCGGCCTGCGAGGCTCCTTTGGCGGTGAAGGCCCTCTTTTGCCCTTCTTGCGGCACCGAGGTGCACGGCCGCTTCCAGCTGAACGAGTTCGCCCTCCTTTCCAAGGACCACCTGGACTTCCTGCGGCTTTTCGTGAAGGCCCGGGGCAACCTGAAGGAGGTGGAGAGGATCCTAGGGGTTTCCTACCCCACGGTGCGGGCGCGGCTGGACGCTCTCCTCAAGGCCCTGGGCTACGAGGCCGCAGAGGAAGGGGAAGACAGGCTTGAGGTGTTGGAGGCTTTGCGCCGGGGGGAGATCAGCGTGGAGGAGGCGGTGGCGCGGCTGAAGGAAGGGAGAAGCTGAAGGCCGTTCCCTTGCCCACCTCGCTTTCCACCCAGATCTCCCCCCCGTGGGCCTCGAGGATGGCCTTCACGATGGCGAGGCCCAGCCCCGACCCCCCCCGCTCCCGGTCCCGGGCCTTGTCCACCCGGTAGAAGCGCTCGAAAAGGTGGGGAAGGTGCTCCTTGGGGATGCCTTCCCCGTCGTCTTCCACCCGCACCACCACTTTCTCCCCCAGGTCAAAGGCCCTGAGCCAGATGTGCCGGGCCCCCGCTTTGATGGCGTTGGAGAGGAGGTTGGCCAGGACCTGGTGGAGCCGGTCCGGGTCGCCTTGCACCCAAAGCTCCGGGGAAGCCTCCACCTCAATCTCCCCCTCAAAGCTCTTGGCGAACTCCTCCTTCACCTCCTCCAGGAGGTCTTGGATGCGGACAGGGGCCGGTTCCATGCGCCAGGAACCGGTTTGGGAGAGCTCCAGAAGGTCCGACACCAGCTTCCCCATGCGCTCCGCTTCCCGCTTCACCACCTCGAGGCTCTCCCGCTGGGCCTCGGTGAGGGGAGTGCGGCGCAGCAGGAAGCCCACGTGGCCCAGAATGGCGGTGATGGGGGTTCTGAGCTCGTGGGAGGCATCCTGGAGGAAGCGGGTCTGGGCCAGGAAGGCCTGCTGCATCCGGGAAAGCATGCCGTTTAAGGCCCGCACCAGGGTGGCCACCTCGTCCCGCCCCTCGGGTTCGGGCAGGGGTTCGGGGCGGGTGGTGATGGCCTCGGCCCGCCGGGCCACCCATTCCAGCGGCTCCAGGGCCCGGGCCACCAGGTTCCTGGCCAGGAGGATGGAGAGGAGGAGCACGAGAAGCGCCGTACCCGCATAGATGCGGGCGAACTGGGAGAGGGTGCTCTCCAGGCTTTCCACGGGCTTCCCCACCAAAAGGGCTCCCTGCCACACGGTTCCCCCCAGGTTGACCTCCACCCGGCGGGCGTAGACCAGAAGCTTTAAGGGGGGTCCTTCCCGCGGCAGCTCGGCGTAGGCCCAGGCCTCGCCCCGCTCCAGAAGGGTGTGGTAGTCCGCCTCCTTTAGGAGAAGGCGCTGGCTTCCTAAGGCGGGGCTTTTCTGCAGGCTGATCCCTCCTTCCCGGGCCAGAAGGGCGGGGTTTTCCTCGGGAAGAAGCTGGAGCTCCGCATAGAGGCTTGCGGGAAGCCCGGCCTCCAGGAGGGCCTGGCCGCCCAGGTTCAGGAGGCGGACCACCTGGTTGCTGGCCTCCAGAAGCTCCTGGCGCAGGGAGCGGTAGAGGAAGCCCCGCAAGAGGCCTTCCAGGGCCAGCCCCAGCACCAAAAGGGTTACCAGGAGGAGGCCTGCGGTGAGGAGGGTGATGCGGGAGCGCAGGGTCATACCGCCCTGCCCTGGCTTTGGGACCCCGGCGAGGAGGCCCTTAGGGCTGCTTCAAGGTGGGGCATGGGAGGGATGCGTCAATCCTCACGGAGCACGTACCCCACGCCCCGCACCGTGTGGATGAGACGCCTTTCCCCCGCGGCCTCCAGCTTCTTGCGCAGGTAGCCGATGTAGACGTCCACCACGTTGCTTCCCCCCTGGTAGCCGGGCCAGACCTTTTCCTCAATCTCGTAGCGGCTGAAGACCTTCCCGGGGTTCTTGGCGAGAAGTTCCAGGAGCTCGAACTCCTTGTTGGAAAGCTCGATGCGCCGCCCGCTTCGGAAAACCTCCCGGCCCTCGAGGTTGATGATGAGGTCCGCCACCCTGATCTCCCCGGTAATGGCGGGGCTTACCCGGCGCAGGTGGGCCCGCACCCGGGCCAGGAGCTCCTCTATGGAAAAGGGCTTCACCAGGTAGTCGTCGGCTCCGGCGTCCAGGCCCTCCACCTTGTCCTCGATGCGGTCCTTGGCGGTGAGGATGAGGATGGGCACGTTGGAGGTCTTGCGGATGCGCTTGGCCACCTCGATCCCGTCCATGACGGGAAGCATCAGGTCCAGGATCACCAGGTTGGGGTTCACCTCCCGGAAGCGGGAAAGGCCGGTGATGCCGTCGTAGGCCACCTCGGTGCGGTAGCCCTCGGCTTGCAGTTCCAGCTCGATGAAGCGGGCGATGTCCTTTTCGTCCTCCACGATCAGGATGAGGGGAGGTTCCATACCCTCCAGGATACTCACTTTCTCATGAGAAAGCTAGGTGTACAGGCTTAGAACCGCCAGGTACATAAAAAGGCTTCCCACGAGGACCAGGAGATGCCACAGGCCGTGAAACCCCACTTTCTCCGGCCAGGGGTCCGGCTTCTTTCTCGCATACACCCAGGCTCCCAGGGTGTAGAAGGCCCCGGAGAGGGCCATGAGGCCGAAGGTGGGAAGGGGCAGGTGGAGCTTGGGGAGAAAGAAGACGGAAAGCCAACCCAGGGCCAGGTAGGCCAGGGTGTAGAGCCACCGGGGTGCCCTGAGGAAGAAGAGGCGGAAGCCCACCCCCAGGAGGGCCAGGCTCCACACCAGGCCCAGGGCGAAGGGTTTCCAGCTTTCCTGAAGGCCCTCCACCAGAAAGGGGGTGTAGCTTCCGGCGATGAAGAGGAAGATGGCCGCATGGTCCAGCCGCCTGAGCCAGGCCAGGGCTCGATCCCCCACCCGCAGGGCGTGGTAAAGGGTGCTGGCACCGAACATGAAGGCCATGGTGAGCCCGAAGATGAGGAGAGCGGGCCAGACCTCCCTGGGGGCGAGGAGAAGGAGGAAGGCGCTTCCCAAAAGGGCTAGGGGCACCCCCAGGGCATGGCTTAGGGCGTTAAAGGGTTCACGGACCATGCCCCAGCGTACCCTGGCCTGGGCTTCAGGCGCCAGGGCCCAGGGCGGCTTCGATCTCCGCCACCTTCTTCACCGTGCGCAGGAGGGCGTCGGGGTTGAGGCTTAGGGAGTCGATGCCCTTGGCCACCAAGAAGGCGGCGAACTCGGGGTAGTCGGAAGGGGCCTGGCCGCAGATGCCCACCTTTTTCCCTTTGGCGTGGGCCTTTTCTATGAGCATGGCCGAGAGGAGTTTGACGGTTTCCCGCCTTTCGTCGAAGAGCCAGGCCACCCGTTCCGAATCCCGGTCCAGGCCTAAAGCCAGCTGGGTGAGGTCGTTGGAGCCGATGGAAAACCCGTCAAAGAGCTCGGCGAAGGCCTCAGCCTCGAGGACATTGGAGGGGATCTCCGCCATCACGTAGACCTCGAGGCCCTCCTCTCCCCGTCTCAAGCCTCCCTCCGCCATCACCTCCAAAACCCTGGCCCCCTCCTCGGGGGTGCGGCAGAAGGGCACCATCACCATGAGGTTCTTGAGGCCCATCTCCTCCCGCACCTTCTTGACCGCCGCCACCTCGAGGAGGAAGCCCTCCTTGTAGTCGGGGTGGTAGTAGCGGCTCGCCCCCCGCCAGCCCAGCATGGGGTTTTCCTCCTTGGGCTCAAAGAGGTGCCCCCCGACGAGGCGGGCGTACTCGTTGGTCTTGAAGTCGGAGAAGCGGAGGAGGACGGGCCTGGGGTAAAAGGCCGCGGCGATGAGGCCGATCCCCTGGGCCAGGGTATCCACGAAGTAGGCCCTTTTGTCGGGGTAGGCCTCGGTGAGCTCCTCCACCTGGCGCCGTACCTTTTCGGGCAGGGTTTCGAAGCGGGTTAGGGCCAGGGGGTGGATGCGCACGTGGCTGGCGAAGACGAACTCCATGCGCAATAGCCCCACCCCGTCCGTGGGTAGGAGGCTTACCCTTAGGGCCTCCTCCGGGGTACCCACGTTGACCAGGATCCGGGTGCGAGTCCTGGGGAGGGTTTCCGGGCGCACCTCCTCCACCTCAAAGGCCAGGGCCCCGCGGTAGACGCGCCCCACCTCCCCCTCAGCGCAGGAGACCGTGACCTCTTCCCCCTCGGGAATGAGCCGGGTGGCCCCCACCGCCCCCACCACCGCCGGTACCCCCAGCTCCCGGGCCACGATGGCGGCGTGGGAGGTGCGCCCACCCCGTTCGGTGACGATGGCCGCTGCCCGCTTCATGATGGGCTCCCAGTCGGGGTTGGTGGTTTCCGTGACCAGGACCTCACCCTCCTGGAAGCGATCCATCTCCTTGGGATCCTTAAGCACCCGGGCCCTTCCCGTGGCGATGGCTTCCCCCACCGCCAGGCCCTCGGCCAGGACCTCGCCCCTTTCCAAAAGGCGGTGGATGCGGAGCACCGGGGCCTTCTGGGAGTGCACGGTCTCGGGCCGGGCCTGCAGGATGAAAAGCTCCCCCGTGGGCCCGTCCTTGGCCCACTCGATGTCCATGGGGGTGGGAGTTCCCCGCTTCCCGCTGTAATGCTCCTCAATCCGGATGGACCAGTCGGCCAGGAGGAGGGCCTCATCCTCGGAAAGGGCGAACTGGTTCCGGAGATAAGGGGGGGTGGGACGGTTTCTCAGCCGGCCCTCCCTGGGGTCAAAGGCCAGGGTAAGCTCCTTGGGGCCCAGTTTCTTGTGGACAAGGGCCCGGTAGCCGGCTTTGAGGGTTTCCTTGTGCACGTAGTAGGCGTCGGGTCCCACCCTCCCCTGGACGATGTTCTCCCCCAGGCCGTAGATGGCGGGCGGTGATGTAGACGAAGCCGCGGTGGCCGGTGTCGGGGTCCAGGGTGAAGACCACCCCGCTTGTGGCGGTGTCCGCCCGCACCATGCGCTGCACCCCCACGGAGAGGGCCACCTTCAGGTGGTCAAAGCCCATGTGGGCCCGGTAGCTGATGGCCCGGGCGGTGAAGAGGCTGGCCATGGCCCGCTTCACATGGAGGAGGAGTTCCTCCTCCCCTTGCACATAGAGGTAGCTTTCCTGTTGCCCGGCGAAGCTGGCGGTGGGGAGGTCCTCGGCGGTGGCGCTGCTGCGCACGGCCACAGGGAGGGCTTCCTCCCCGGCTTCCTGGGAAAGCGTTCGGTAGGCCTGGCGGATTTCCTCCTCCAGGTCCTCGGGATATTCCCCCTTCAGGATCAGGTTTCTCAGGCGGCGGCTTGCCCGGGCCAGGAGGATGGGGTCATCGGGGTCCAGGTCCTTAAGCTCCTGGGCGATGGCCTCCTTGAGGCCGTTGGCCGTGAGGAAATACCAGTAGGCCTCGCTGGTGGTGGCAAACCCCCCGGGCACCTTCACCCCCAGGGGGCTTAGCTCCCGGATCATCTCCCCGAGAGAAGCGTTCTTACCCCCCACCAAAGGCACATCCTCCAGGCCCACCTCGTGAAAAAACCGGATCCAGCGCATACCCTGCCTCCTTCCTAGGGGATGCCCCCCTTCCTGAGAAGCTCCTTCAGGATTCCCTCGGCGCTTTCCCCTTCGTAAAGGGCCTCCTCCGTGAGGAAAAGCCGATGGGGAAGGGCCAGGAAGGCTGCGTCCCTAAGCTCCTTCCAGTCCACCAGGGGCTTGGTCCTGAGGTAGGCCAGGGCCCGGGCCAGGGCCAGCCAGGCCTTGGCCCCCCGGGGGGAGAGGCCCATGCGCAGGCGCCGGTCCTCCTGGGTGAGAAAGGCCACGTGGGTGATGGTCTCGAGGGCCTCCCTGGCCACCCTGACCCCCCGCACCTCCTCCTGGGCCTTGGGGAAGTCCACCCCCAGGGGTTCGGGAATCCGGGGTTCCTCCGTGAGGATCCTGAGCCACACCTCCCGCCTGGGGGGGCGGAAGGGGATTTTGGCGGTGAAGCGGTCCAGCTGGGCCTCTGGGAGAGGGTAGGTGCCCTCAAGCTCTAAAGGGTTTTGCGTGGCCACCACGAAGAAGGGCTCGGGCAGGGGGTAGCGCACCCCTCCTGCGGTCACCGCCCGTTCCTGCATGGCCTCGAGGAGGGCCGACTGCACCTTGGGCGGGGCCCGGTTGATCTCGTCCGCCAGGACCACCTGGGCGAAGAGGGGACCTTTCACGAACTCAAACCGCCCCTCCCGGAACACCTCGCTTCCCGTGAGGTCCTGGGGCAGGAGGTCGGGGGTGAACTGGATGCGCTTGTAGCTCAGGCCGCTTCCCTTGGCGAAGCTTTCCGCCAGGAGGGTCTTTCCCAAGCCCGGAACGCCTTCCAAAAGGGCGTGCCCCCGGGCCAGCAGGGTGGCCAGGAGGGCCTCTATGGCCTCCTCCTGGCCGAAGAGGACTTCCTGCAGGGCCTCCCGGAGCCGGGCAAGCGCTTGAAGGGGGGTTTCCGCCATGGCCTCCAAGGCTTAGGTTTCCTCGGCGCTCCTGCGCTCCTGCACGATCTTCTGCGCCAGGTGGGGGGGCACCTCCGCGTAGTGGCTGAACTCCAGGGTGTAGGCCCCTGCCCCCCCGGTGAGGCTGGGCAGGGCCTTGTAGTACTCCAAAACCTCCGCCAGGGGCACCTCGGCCCGCACCGCCGCCAGGGCCCCTTCCTGCTCCATGCCCAGGATGCGTCCCCGCCTTGCCTGGAGGTCGGAGAGGATATCCCCCACCCGCTCCTGCGGGGCGATCACCTTGATCTGGTAGATGGGCTCCAGAAGAACCGGGCTTGCCAGCTCCATCACCTTCTTGAAGGCCATGCTGGCGGCGATCTGGAAGGCGAGATCCGAGGAGTCCACCTCGTGGTAGGAGCCGTTATAGACGATGGCCTTGAAGCCCATCACCGGGTAGCCCGCCAGGACCCCCTTTTTGGCCGCCTCGAGGATCCCCTCCTCAATGGCCTCCTGGTACTTGCTGGGGATCACCCCCCCGGTGATGCGCCATTCAAAGCTGTACTCGGGGGCGGGTTCCAGCCTCAGCCACACATCCCCGTACTGGCCGTGCCCCCCGGTCTGCTTCTTGTACTTGCCCTGCCCCTCGGCCACCTTGCGGATGGTTTCCCGGTAGGGGACCTTGGGCACGGAGAACTCCACCTCCACCCCGTAGTCGGCCAGGCGCTCCTTGGCGGTGGTGAGGTGAAGCTCCCCGTGTCCCCAAAGCAGGAACTCCCCCGTCTCCTCCTGGCGCTCCAGCTTGAGGCTTGGGTCCTCCTCCAGAAGCTTCCTCAGGGCCTCCCCCAGCTTGGCCTCGTCGGTCCTGCCCTTGGGCCGGATGGCCACGGGCACGTTGGGCTCGGGCAGGCGGGCGAAGGGTACCGCCTCGCTTTCCGGCCGTTCCCCCTGCCATAGCACCATGCCCCGGTGGAGGTTTTCCGCCTTGGGCACGCCCAGGATATACCCTCCTTCCGCCTCCTCCACCTCCAGGAGGTCCTTGCCCATGGGCACGTAGAGGTGGGGTAGGCGGATGGCGCCCGCTTCGCTTTGGAGGGTATCCCCTGGCTTCAGCCTACCCCGGTAAAGGCGCACGTAGGCCACCTGGCCCATGAAGGGGTCCACTTGCACCTTGAAGACCTTGGCCAGGGCGGGGCCTTCCCCAAAGCGTTCCTCCGGGGAAGGGAGGGCCTCCAGGATCAGGTCCAAGAGGGGCAGGACCCCGATGCCTTCCGTGCCCGAGGCCAGGGCCACGGGATAGAGGAGGCCCTGGCGCACCGCCTCGTGGAAGGCTTTTTCCAGGGCCTCCCCGGTCACCTCTTCCCCCTCCAGGTACTTTTCCAGAAGGGCTTCGTCGGTTTCCACGATGGCCTCGAGGACCTCCTGGCGGAAGCGCTCGGCCCGCTCCCGCTCCTCCTCGGGCACGGGGACCTCCACCTCCTGCCCGTTCTCGTACCGGTAAGCCTTGCCGTGGAAGACGTCGATGAGCCCCACCCAGCGCCCGCTTTGGTAAAGGGGCAGGTCGATGGGCAGGATGTGCCCCAGGGTGGCCCGGAGGTCCTCCAGAAGGGCGTAGTAGTCCCCGCCCTTGTCCAGCTTGGTGACCACCACCATGCGGGGAAGGGCAAGCCGCTCGGCCACGGTCCAGGCCCTTTCCGTGCCCACCTGCACCCCGTTTTCCGCGGATACGGCCACCAAGGCGGCGTCGGCGGCCTCCAAAGCCCCCCTGATCTCCCCCACGAAATCCCCGTAGCCGGGGGCGTCCAGGAGGAAGATGCGGTGGTCCTTGTACTTCAGGGGGGCCACCCCGGTGCGCACCGTGGTGCGGTGGAGCTTGGCCTCGGGGGTGTAGTCGGTGGTGGTGGTGCCGTCCTCCACCCGGCCCATGCGTTCCTTGGCCCCGGTTCGGAAAAGCAGGGCCTCGGTCAAGGTGGTTTTGCCGCTTCCCGCATGGCCCACCAGGGCCACGGTTCGGATGGGAGAGGTTCCTGGGATCATCTTCCCTCCTTCTTGGTGCCCATAGTATAGGCCTAAGGAGGGGGCGATTGTCCCAAGTGCTCTACGTGCCCAGGAGGCTTCTGGAGGAAACCCGCACCCACCTCCAAAAGGAGGCGCCCAGGGAAGGGGTGGGGCTTTGGGCGGGGAGGCGGGAGGTGGAGAGGGTGATTCCCCTGCCCAACGCCCATCCCGAGCCTCTGGTGGGATATCTGGCCGAGCCCTTGGCCCTGCTTCGGGCCCTAAAGGAGATGGAAAGGGAGGGTCTAGCCCTCCTGGCCATCTACCACTCCCATCCTCGGGGGCCTGCCTTCCCCAGCCCCACCGATATCCGCGAGGCCCGCTGGCGGGTGCCCTATGTCATCTTCGGCACCGATGGGGTCAGGGCTTTCCTTCTACCGGAAGGGCTGGAGGTACCCGTGGCCTTGCTGCCCTAGCCCCCGTAGAACCAGCCCGTGTCCCACATGATGAGGGGCTTGGCCTCCTGCCTCACCCCGGCCTCCACCACCTCAGCCACCACCACGCTGTGGTCCCCGCCCTCGTAGATGTGGCGCACCTCGGCCTCGAGCCAGTAGGGAAGCTCGGTGAGGAGGGGAAGGCCAAAGGTGGGGGAGGGTTCAAAGGGATGGCCGTTCAGGGTGCTCCCTTCCCGCACCGTGGGTTTGAAGAAGTCCTGGGCGATCTGCTTCTGGTCCTGGGCCAGGGTCATGAGGGCCAGCCTGCCCGTGCGCTGGATAAGCTCATGCAGGCGGCTATCCCGCTTAACCCCCAGGGCGACGAGGGGAGGGGTGAAGGAGGCCTGGGTCACCCAGTTCACGGTGCCGGCGGCGTAGTCCTCCCCGTCCCTGGCCGTCAGGATGTAAAGGCCATAGGTGAAGCTCCGCAGGACTTTCTTCTTGACCTCGAGGTCCATACCGGTTTCCATTCTAGCCCTGGGCCAGGAGGGTCTGGATGAGGGCCTCATGGATGTGGCCGTTGGTGGCCACGATGTAGCGGTGCCCAAGGCGGTAGGGCCTTCCTTCCAGGTCGGTGACCTTGCCCCCCGCCTCCTCCACGATGAGCCAGCCTGCGGCCACGTCCCAGGGGTTCAGCTTCACCTCCCAGAAGCCCTCCAGCCTCCCGGCGGCCACATACACCAGGTCCAAGGCCGCCGCCCCCGGCCGGCGCACCAGGAGTCCCCTGGACAGGGCCCGGTGAAAGTAGGTGAGGTTTTCCGGGTCCTTGGCCACATCGTAGGGAAACCCCGTGGCGAGGAGGCTTCCCAAAAGCTCCTTCCGTTCCGTGACCCGGATGGGCCGGCCGTTTAGGAAGGCGCCTTCCCCCCGTACCGCGTAAAAGGCCTCGTCCCGGCTGGTGTCCAGCACTACCCCCACCTGGACCTTCCCTTCCACCTCGAGGGCAAGGGAAACCCCATAGAAGGGAAAGCCATGGGCGTAGTTCACGGTGCCGTCCAGGGGGTCCACGATGAAGCGGAGGGCCTTGCCCCCCTCGCTTCCCCCCTCTTCCCCCAAGAAGCCCGCCTCGGGGAAGCGGGAGAGGAGAAGTTCCTTGATGGCTTCCTCCGACTCCCGGTCCGCCTGGGTAACCAGGTCGGTGGGGCCGGACTTGGTGCCGTGGGTGAAGCCTTTTTCCAGGTAGTAGCCGTGGATGCCCTTGGCCAGACGGGCAGCTTCCAGCATGGTTTCCAGATAAGGGAAGTAAGGGTGCTCCCTGCCAATCACCTTTCCATCATACGCCGGGCTTAAAGACCTTTGGCTTTGGCAAAAAGTAGCCTTAGCTTAGCTTCGTCCTTCACCCCAGGGGCCCGTTCCACTCCGCTTGCCAGATCTATGGCGTAGGGCCTCAGGGCCAGAACCTCCTCCAGGTTTTCGGGGGTTATCCCACCCGCCAGGATGATGCGCTTTCCCGTTTGCAAAAGGGGTTTGGCCCAGTCCCTGGGGTAGGTTTGGCCGCTTCCTGGAGCCTTGCTATCCAGCAGAAGGGTGCCTGCGGGGTACTGGGCCCAGCCGGGATCCGCAGGACCGGTTAGGGGAAAGGCCTTGACGACGGGAAAGTGCTTGCCGATGGCCTCTGCCCACTCCGGAGGCTCCTGGCCATGCAGCTGGACCACCTGGAGCCTGGCCTGTTCCGCAAGCCTCAGCACCTCCTCGGGGCCTTGGTTCTGGAAGACCCCCACCCGAACCACAAAGGGGCCCAAAGCCTCCGAGATGGTCCGGGCCACCTCGAGGTCCACCCGCCTTCTGGAGCCCGGAGCAAAGACGAATCCCACGGCGAAGGTCCCCAGGGCTTCCGCCAGAAGGGCGTCCTCCAGCCGGGTGATGCCGCAGATCTTGATGCGGATCAAGGGAGAACCCTCCTCCCTTTGTCCTCCTGGATCACCCCTGTTTCCAAAAGGTAATGGTGCTTCTCCCAGGTGAAGCGCCGGGGCTGGACCATGCCCTTAGTTTAAGGGCCCCACCAGGGCGGCTGGTGGGGCCTGGACACCCTTACCTGAGGTCTAACCGCACTTGGAGTAGCCGCAGGCCTGGCATTTGTAGCATCCTTCCTCCCGCACCAGGGCCACCTCCCCACAGGAGGGGCACTTGGTGGCTCCCGCCAGGGCCAGGCCGCCTTGGGGCCCCCATACCCCGAGCGAACCGCCAGAGAGAGCGGGTACCTCGGTCAACTCGTCAAGGTAGCCCCCACGGGGCTGACCAGGGACTGCCTTGGCAGCGGTGGCCTCCCCCTTCAGGACCTCGGGGATGGTTTCCAGGGCCACGGCGATCAGGTCCGCCTTGCTGGAAACCAGCCTGCCCTGGTAGGTGCCGTAAAGACCGCCGTTGATGCCCCTTAGGGTCCTCACGATGGCCTCCGCAGGCACCCCGTACTGGAGGGCGATGGAAACCACCCGGCCCAGGGCCTCGGAGTCGGCGTTGGCCTCGTCCCCTGCCTTGCCCGAGGTGAGGATGACCTCTATGGGCCTTCCCCCCAGCATGTTCACCGTGACCAGGAAGCTCCGCTTGCCCCCGTCGGGGGAGAGGAGCTTGACCATGTCGGTAAAGCCCATGAGCCTGCCCGGGCGCTCGTACATGGGGGTGCCCGGTTGAGGCGCTGGCGAGGGGGCCTGGGGAGCAGGGCGGGAAGCCAAGGGAGCTTCTTCCTTGTCCTCCTCTGCCTTCTTCTCCTCTTTCCTCACCGTGAGCACCTGGAACTCCCGGGAGCCGTCCCGGTAGACGGTGATGCCCTTGCACCCCGTGCGGTAGGCCTCCAGGTAGGCTTCCTCCACCTCCTCCACGGTGGCGTGGTTGGGCAGATTGATCGTTTTGGAGAGCGAGTTGGCAGCGTACCCTTCGGCGTCGAAGGCTCGCTGCACGGCTCCTTGCATCCGCACGTGGTCCAGGGGATGGATGTCGTGGGCGCACTCGAAGACCCGGCGAATCGCCTCGGGGACAAAGGGAAGGTTCTTGACCGAGCCGTGCCCGTCCTCCTGGATGGCGGCGATGATCTTCTCCCAGTCCCACTTTCCGTCCTTCTCGTAATCGGGATGGGGCGGGTAGGTCTCCATCAGCTCCACGAAGAGGGGGTGGAGGAGGGGCTTGTACTCTCCGCCGATCCGCCGCCACACGAAGGGGCTGAAGACGGGCTCGATGCCGCTAGAAACCCCCATGACCATGCTGGTGGTGCCGGTGGGGGCCACGGTGAGGAGGGCCACGTTGCGCCTGGGCCTGATTCCCAGGGCCTCAAAGTACTCCTGGTGCGCCTCGTAGAGGGGAAAGACCCCCCTTTCCTTTGCCAGGGCCTCCGAGGCCTTGATGGCCTCCTCCCGCATGGCGGACATGATCTCGTAGACCTTCTCCCTGGCCTCCTCGGAGGAGTAGGGGAGGCCCATCTTGATGAGGGCGTCCGCCAGGCCCATGACCCCGAGGCCAAGCCTCCTGAGCTTCTTGGCCGCCTCCTCGTTATCGGGGAGGGCGAACCTGTTCACGTCCAGAACGTTGTCCAGGAAGCGGATGGCTGTGTGGACATCCCTCCTGAACTCCTCCATCTGGAACTCCCCGTCCTTCACGTAGGCGGCCAGGTTCAAGGCCCCAAGATCGCAGGGCTCGCCCACGGTGAGGGGGACCTCACCGCAATTGTGAGCCACAACACCATTAGCGATGAGGCTATGGGTCACGGGTTCAGTAAGGTCGTAGACGGGGGCCTCTCCCGCGGGTTCCACGCTCTTCACCGTAGCTTGGAAAGCGTGCCTCGAGCGCCTTTTGCGGCTAGCGAGCTCCCCTAGGTGGGCATTCTTCTCAGGTTGCAAGAAGCCGACTTTTTGTGCGAAAGCCACCAGGTCGGCGCCATAGATGATTAGCTCGTACTGGGGAGCAATTGTGTAGCTTTTCATCCCCCCGCGGCCATCCGGTAAGTCTTTGGAGCTCCCCTGTCGCCTCAGGTAAATCCTTGCGTAAATCCCGAGGTTGAGGAGGAGGAGCTGGACGTCCTGGAGCAGGTGAGTGCTGGAGGAGCTTAAGCGAACGGAGCAGAATCCCTCTTTGTTCACCTGCACCGAGCCATCGGCGCTGAAGAGGCCTTGGAGGAAGCCCACCACGGCTTCCCTGGGGGCACGGAAGAGGCTTTCCGGGACCCGTTTCTCCGTGGCCTTGGCGACCTTAACCCCTAGGGCCTGGAAGAACTCCGCGGGGATGCGGTTGAAGTGGAGGTGGAAGGTGTTAGAGGGGGTTTCCTGGAGGCTTCCTCCGCCGAACCAGTCCCGGAGAAGGTCAGGAAGCCAGCTGAGGGCGGCGAAGTCCTTGCGGGAGAAGTAGAAGCCCACCCCATCTTCCCGCAGGTAGCCGTCCCCTAAAAGCCAGCCTAGGGCTATCCCGAGCTCCCGGCTCCAATGGGTGGGGAGGTTGTGGTACTTTTCCCGGACGTCCGCCCGGCCTTTTCCTCCCCGTCCCCCTGCGGTGGCCACCCGCTCCCGGGCCACGGCCAGGGCAGGGGCGGGCAGGGTGTCCTCCTTGGGGAAAAGCCCCTCGCCGCTTTGCACCAGGACCTTGTCCCCCGGCTTCAGGCTCCCCGCCTCCTTGTACCCCCTCGGAGTCAGGAGGAGGTGGTCCGGGGTGAGGGTGAGCTCTAGCCCCTCCCGGGTGCGGAGGCGGACTACGGGCTTCACCCCGGTGAAGAAGGCCTGGGTTGCTTTTCTCACTACCGCACCCTTACCTGAGGCAGGCCGCCCCATCCCTCCAAGGGGGGCCCGGGCGTCCGTGACCAGGTAGAAGCTACCCCCTTCCTGGGCAAGCTCCTCGATGGGGACGAGGCCCCTTTCCGTGGGGATGCGGGTGGAGCCCACGAAGCAGGGGTTGGTGGAGCGGATCTGGTACCTGGGCCCGAGGCCCTTGAGGGCGGAAAGCTCGTTGATGCGGTCCACGAAGATAAGCCCTGGCTCCCCGGTGGCCCAGGCGTGCCAGGCGATCTCGTGCCAGAGCCAGCGGGCGGGAACCTTGCCCCCGAAAAGGGGGACGGGTTTGGCCCCATCCTCCCGCTCCGGCAGGGCAGGGATCTGGCCCGTGTAGGTGCTTCCTAGGGGATGGGGGTAGTACTTTCCCGGCACCTCAATGGGGGTCACGGGCCAGAGGGCGTCCTCCTCGAGGGCCTTCATGAAGGCTTCGGTGACCAGGACGGAGATGTTGAAGGTGGAGATATCCCCCTCGGCCTTTTCCCGGTCCAGGTCCTTGGCGGTGAGGAAGTCCAGGAGGTCGGGGTGCTCTATGGAAAGGGTAGCCATCCCCGCCCCGCGGCGGGTCCCGCCCTGCCTCACCACCCGGAGCACCGGGGCGTACACATACCGTAAGGTGGCCACGGGCCCGGCTTCCTCCCCTCCTAGGGCGGCCCACTCCAGGAAGTTGTCGAAGATCTCCATGAGGAAGCTCACCGGGCCGGAGCTGGTACCCCCGGAGCCCCGGATGGGGGCTCCCTCGGGCCGAAGGAGGGAGAAGTCCACGTGGGGCTCGAGGCCCTTCAGGGCCAAGGCGGTTGCCTCTTTGGCGGCTTCCACAATGCCCCCCATGTCGTCGGGTACCTGGATGGCTCCGGGAGGGGGTTCCTGGACCACCAGGACCCCGTAGCGTTCCGCCAGGTCCCTAAGTTCAGGGGAAACCTCCCCGTAGACCGCCCGCACGAAGTTCTTCAGAGCGATCTCCTCCTTTTCCCCTTCCGGGTTGGTGGGGGGGCGCATGAGGCCCCGGATGAAGTCGGCCACGTCGGGGTGGCGGGCGGAAAGATAGGCCACGCCCCGCACCGCCCGGCGCTGGCGGTTCCCCTTGGAGCGGTAGGGGTCCAGGTTGACCCCGTTCCCCCCGCCCACCTTGGTGACCAGGGCCAGCTTTTTGGCCACCTCCATGATCCCATCGAAGCTTTCCGGGGGGTACTGGGTGGCTCCCTGCACGAAGCAGTTCAGGAGGTTGCCGTGGGGGGTGCCTGCCCCGGCCAGGATGCGCCCGCCGGGAGAGAAGCGCTTGGAGGCCATGAGGTCATAGAACTTTTCCTCCCAGTAGGCCCGGTCCTCGGGTTTTTCCACCTTGGCGATCTCCCGGGCCACCCGGCGGAACATGCCGAGGATATCCCCGTCCCCTTCCTGGAAATACTGGCGCCTGGCGATGGCTTGCGCGTGATCGTCAAAGAAATACCGTTCCATAAATCCTCCAGACCCCCTCGGGGTGTTTCCCCCACATCTTGGGGCAGACGCCTGAAATACTACAACCTTTGGGGTTTTCCCGGCAAGTGGGGAGGGTCACACTCTGCTCCCGGTTGTTGACTAAGCTCCCTTAGCCTACCAGAATGGGAAGGATGCGCGCGGCTTTCCGCACCCTCGGGTGCAAGGTGAACCAGGTGGAAACCGAGGCCCTGCTGGGTTTCCTCAAGGCCCTGGGGCCGGAGGTGGTTCCCCTCGAGGCGGGGGCCGACCTGGTGGTCATCAACACCTGCGCCGTGACCACCACCGCCGAGGCCGATGCCCGCAAGGAGATCCGCCGGGCCAGGCGGGCCAACCCAGGGGCCTTCATCGTGGTCACGGGGTGCTACGCCGAGCTTTCCCCGGAGGAGGTGCGGGAGCTGGGTGCCGACGCCGTGGTGCCCAACTCCCGCAAGGCGGAGCTTCCCAAGGTGATCCTGGAGCATTTCGGGCTTCCCTCGGATCCCATCACCACCCCCCCCAACGAGTTCTGGGGGGCGGGGGAGAGGGGGCTTCTCAATAGCCGGGTCCGGGCTTTTTTGAAGGTGCAGGATGGCTGCCAGGTGGGCTGCGCCTACTGCATCATCCCCCGGCTAAGGGGCAAGGAACGGCATCGGGATTACCGGGATGCTTTGGCGGAGGCGGAGGCCCTTCTGAGGATGGGCATAAAGGAGATCGTGCTCACGGGGGTGCGGCTTGGAAGCTACCGGGGCCACCCCAGGGGCCTTGCCGGTCTGGTGGAGGACCTCTACCACCTGGGGGCCAAGGTGCGGCTTTCCTCCATCGAACCCGAGGACACGGGGGAGGACCTCCTTAGGATCATCGCCCGGTATGCCCCGGGGATCAGGCCCCACCTGCACCTTTCCCTGCAGACGGGTTCGGACCGCCTCCTAAGGCTCATGGGACGCCGCTACGACAAGGCCTATTACCGCAACCTGGTGCAGAGGGCCTACGAGCTCATCCCGGGCTTTGCCCTCACCACGGATGTCATCGCCGGGCTTCCCACGGAAACCGAGGAGGAGCACCAGGAAACCCTGGCCTTTCTGGAGGAGCTTAGGCCCACCCGGGTCCACGCCTTCACCTATACCCCCCGTCCCAAGACCCGGGCGGCCTCCATGCCCCAGGTGCCGCCGGAGGTGCGCAAGCGGCGCACCAAGGAGATCATCGCTTTGGCCCAGCGTCTTGCGGAGGAGCGCATCAGGCCCAAGCTGGGAAGCCAGGTGGAGGTTTTGGTGGAGAGGATCCAGGGGGGCCTTGCTCTCGGCCACACCCCCGACTACTACGAGGCCCGCCTTTCCGGTTCTGCCCGGCCGGGGGATACGGTTTTGGCGCGGGTGGAGGGAGCGGAGGGATACACCCTTTTGGGCCGGGTGGAAAGGGTGGAGGAGGCTTTGCTTCCCTTGGAACTCCCCATAAGGTAGACTTTTTTCCATGGAGTGCGTGTTCTGCCGCATCATCGCCGGAGAGCTTCCTTCCCGGAAAGTCTACGAGGATGAGGGCTTCGTGGCCTTCCACGACATAAGGCCCAAGGCCCCGGTGCACGTGTTGGTGGTGCCCAAGGAACACATAGCGAAGCTTTCCGACTACCCCGACACGGAGGAGGGGGAGAGGAAGCTCGGGGCTCTCTTCCGCACTGCAACCCGGGTAGCCCGGGTCCTGGGCCTCGAGGGGTATAAGGTCCAGGTGCATGTGGGGGAGAAGGGAGGACAGGAGGTTTTCCACGTGCACGTGCACGTCATGGGGAGTCCTTCTTGAGGACGAAGCGGTCCAGCACCTGGCCGCTAGGGTCCAGGGCGTAGCCCACCAGGGTTTCCCCTTCCGCCTCCAGGAAAAGGGCGTGGTGGGCCACCGCCAGGGCCTGGGTGTAGGGGGAAGGAGGCTTGGTGGGGTAGAGGCCTGCCCCGCCTCCGCCCACCACCAGGTGGGTGGTGAAGCCCACCTGGAGGCGCTCGTAATGGTGGTCGTGGCCCGCCAGGACCAAGGGTACCCGGTGTTGGCGTAGAAGGGGCTCGAGGAGACTCCTTAGGCTCGGGCTTCCCCCGTGTAGCCCCGAGGAGTAAAGGGGGCGGTGGAGGATCACCACCCGCCAGGGTGCCTGCGGGCGGCTAAGGACCTGGGCCAGCCATTCCCGCTGGGCCTTTAGGTCTCCTTCCGTGTAGAGGATGAAGAACTCCATTGCCCCCAGGCGCACTGGGTAATAGGGTCTTTCCAGCTGGAAGCGCTTGAGCTGGCCCTCGAGGTTGGGGGCATCGTGGTTGCCGAAGGCGGGGTAAAGGGGTATGGGAGGAAGCTCCTTTAGGAAACGCTCCACCACCAGCCCCCGGGGATAGAAGTTGTCCCCCGCGGTGAAGAGGGCCGCCAGGGGCTTGCGGGCGTGCTCGGTCCGAAGCAGGTTAGCCACCTGGGTCCGGCCCGGGGTGTCCTGCCCCCAATCCCCTATGACCGCCACCCGCTGGCCAAAGGCCAGTCCAAGGGAAAGAAGGAGGAAAAGGAGCCTGCGCACTAGGCCTCAGCGGCTCCGTGGGGCTTTAGGCTGGCTTCCTCCACCCCCGCTTTTTCCACCACCTCCTCGGCCACCAGGATGGGGGCCCCGGCCCTAAGGGCCAGGGCCATGGCGTCGGAGGGCCTTGCGTCCACCTCCAGCTCAATGCCCCGGTGTTCCAGGATGAGTCGGGCGTAGAAGGTGCCGTCCCGCAGGTCGATGATTTCCACACGCAGGAGTTTCCCCTGGAGCATTTCCATCACGGAGAGGAGGAGGTCGGGGGTAAGGGGGCGCGGGGGTTTTTCGCCTTGCAAGGCCACCACGATGTGGTGGGCCTCGAGGGGACCGATGACGATGGGGAGAAGCTTGTCGTTCTCCGTCCTGAGCAGGACCACCACGCTCCCGTTCTGGGGGTCCACGCCCAGGGTCTCGATCTTGGCGTTCAGCATACCTTGAGTATAGACTAGCGGCGTGAGGACTTACCCTGTGGAGATCGCTGGGGTTCGGCGCGAGCTTCCCATCGTCCAGGTGGGGCCGGATGTGGCCGTGGCCCTTCTAAACCTTCTGGGGGACACCGAGCTCACCGAGGCCGCCGCCGAGGAGCTGGCCAAGCGCTTACCCCCTGAGGTGGAAACCCTGGTCACCCCTGAGGTCAAGGCGGTACCCTTGGCCCATGCTCTTTCCCGGATTGCCAAGAAGCCCTATGTGGTGGCTCGGAAGACGGAGAAGCCCTACATGATCAACCCTGTGAGCCGCCAGGTGCTCTCCATCACCACGGGCAAGCCCCAGCTTCTGGTGCTGGATGGGGCGGATATCCCCCTCATCCGGGGGCACAAGGTGGCCATCGTGGACGATGTGGTGTCCACGGGTTCCACCCTTTCGGGCCTCCGGGAGCTCATTGAGAGCGTGGGGGGCCAGGTGGTGGCGGTGCTGGCGGTCTTCACCGAGGGCACGCCCCGCCAGGATGTCATCGCTTTAGGCCACCTGCCCCTCTTCAAGCCGGAATAGGAGGTTTTATGGAAACCTATCCCATCACCATCGGCGGCGTCACCCGCCACGTGCCCCTCATCGAGCCCCTCCCAGGACGGCGGATCCCCCTGGTGGAGTTTTTGGGGGACCCTGAACTGGTGCGGGCGGCAGCCCAGGCCCTAAAGCCCTTGGTGCCCGCGGGTACCGAGGTACTCTTCACCACGGAAACGAGCCCGATCCCCCTCACCCACGTCCTTGCGGAGGAGATGGGATTACCCTACGTGGTGGCGAGAAGGCGGCGCCGCCCCTACATGGAGGATCCCATCATCCAGGAGGTGCAGACCCTGACCCTGGGGGTGGGGGAGGTGCTCTGGCTGGACCGGCGTTTCGCCGAGAAGCTTCTTAACCAGAAGGTGACCTTGATATCCGATGTGGTTTCCAGCGGGGAAACCATGAAGGCCATGGAGAGGATGGTGCTCCGGGCAGGGGGACGGGTGGTGGGACGGATCGCCGCCTTCCGCCAGGGTACGCCTGCTTTGGAAGTGCTGACCGTGGCTGAGCTTCCCGTGCTGTGACGAGCTCTTCCTTCATGGATGTGTTTATCTTGAAGAGTCCGGAATTGTAGCGAGATATACCGAGGCTTTGAGCCCCAGGTTTGAGGCTACTTCCACGTTCTCCGGGTCGTCGTCCAGGTAAAGGGTTTCCTCCGGAGCCAGACCCAGGGCCTCGAGGGCCATCTGGAACGCCCTGGGGTCAGGCTTGGCCACCCCCAGGGTGCAGGAGGCAAAGAAGCCATCCACGTAGGCATCCAGGCCGTGGTAGGCCAGGCTTTCCCGTAGGCTTGGTAAGGTGTTGGAGAGCACGCCCACCTTAAGCCCCTGTTCTTTGAGGCTCCGCAGGAGGGCTTCCGCCCCAGGGGCTTTGCGCATGAAGTGGTAGTAGCGCCAGGAGTGGAGCTCCTTGGATAAGGAGGTTTTCCCGGGGCCGGAAAGCCCAAGCTCCTCGGCCACCTTTTGGGCCAAGGTGTTCCAAAAGGTGGCTTCCTCCTCGAGGGTGCGCACCTGAAGGGTGCGCACCACCTCGTTGATCTCCCGCACCGCCCGGGCCAGAACCGCCAGGGTCTTTTCCAGGCCAGCCCCGTGGATGGAAAGCTCCAGGGCCTTCTTGTAAAGGGCTTCCTCGTTCAAGAGGATCAGAACCCCGTCCCGATCCAAAAGGGCTCCCCGCATGGGCCTAAGTGTAGCACCCTCGGGCCTGACCCACGGGTCATTTGACCGGATGCACCCCCTCCTCGGTGGCCAAGGAGCTTACCGGCACGTCCCAGGGATCCCGGGGAAGGCGGGGAAACAGCAGGGCCTTGGGGATGACCCCAAGCTTCTCGGCCCGGACCGTGGCCAGGAAACGGTCATAATACCCCTTGCCGTGCCCCAGGCGGTAGCCCTCCTCATCAAAGGCCAACCCGGGGACCACCACTAGGTCCAGAACCTGGGGGTCCATCGCCTGGGTGGTGGGTTCCAGGAGGCCGAAGGGTCCGGGGACCAGGGGGCCTAAGGGGTGAACCGTAAGCCCCGTGCCGGCCACCTTGGGCAGGTAGTAGCGGGCAGGGTAAAGCCGGGTGAGGGAAAGGAGGTCCAGCTCGTGGGGCAGGGGATGGTAAAGGAGGATGGCCCGGAAGCCCCTGGCCTTAAGCCAGGGCACCAGAACCTCCACCACCTGCTCGGAAAGGCGCCTTCGGTCCAGGGTTCGCCAGAGGCGGAGGCAGTGCCGGCGTAGGCTGGGCTTGTCCACGGGGGGAGGGTACCACTCCACCCCCTTGACACTCAAGGTAGCCGAGTGTCAAAATGGCCGGACAGGAGGGTAGCTATGCCAGTCTACGTCTACAAGGGCCTGGAGACGGGGAACTACTACGAGTTTGAACAGAGCTTCCACGACGAACCTCTCAAGGCGCACCCGGAAACCGGCGAGCCCTTGAAGCGGGTCATCACCCCTCCCGCCATCATCTTCAAGGGCTCGGGCTGGCACGTGAAGGACTACGCCAAGAAGGACTCCGGCTCCAAGTCGGAAAGCTCGGAGGGCAAGAAGGAGGAGTAGCCCCGGTGCGTCCAGGCCCGAAGCTCTAGCTTCGGGCCTTATACTCTTTTCATGCTCAATCTAGCGGTGCTGGCGCTGGTCCTGCTGGGGGTGGGGCTCCTCTTTACCCCTAGACGAAGGTATGCGCTTCCTCTTGTGGGTCTTGGGGTGGCGCTCCTGGTTCTGGCCAATAGCTTTGTGGTGGTGCCTGCTGGGTATGTGGGAGTGGTCTTTAACATCCTCCGGGGGGTGCAATCGAGCCCCTTGGGGGAAGGGGTGCACTTCGTGGTGCCGGGGTGGCAGCAGGTGATCCTTTACGATGCCCGGGTCAAGGAGGTGACCCTTTCCGCCCCCCACGAGGGGGAAAAGCGGGCGGATACCTCGATCCGAGCTCGCTCTAAGGAGGGTCTGGAGATAGGCGTGGATGTCACCGTGCAGTATCGCATCCTCAAGGACCGGGCCCCTAGACTTCATCAGGAGGTTGGGCCTGGCTACCTGGAAACCCTAATCGTGCCCCAGGTGCGCTCCAAGGTGCGGGACGCCGTGGGTCAGTACAATGCCGCTGAACTCATCAGCACCCAGCGCACAGCCTTGGAGGCCTCGGTGATCCAGGGCCTCGAGGAAGCCCTCCGGGAGTACCACATTGAGCTCGTGTCTGTTCTACTGCGGGAGATCCGCATCCCGGAAACCGTGGCCAAGGTGATTGAGGAGAAACAGACCGCTGAGCAGCAGGTGCAGATCGAGATCAACCGCCGCAAGCAGGCGGAGATCGCCGCCCAGCGCCGAGTCATTGAGGCCCAGGGAGAACGGGATGCGGCCATTCTGCGGGCGGAAGGGGAGGCCAAGGCCATAGAACTCAGGGGCCGGGCTTTGAAAAACGCTCCTGAGGTGGTCCAGCTCACCTTCGCCGAGAAGCTGGCTCCTGGGGTGCAGACCATTTTTGTCCCCAGCACGGGGAACTTTCTCCTGGACCTGAGGGGGATGCAACAGGCCCCTCAAGGGCGCTAGGGTGGGTTGCGGGCAGGCTTAAGGCCTCACACGGTCCCCAGGGACGATTTCCAGGAGGCCCTCCCGCACCTCCAGCACCCCCCGGTAGGCGAGGCCTGGAGCGTAGGTTTCCCCAGGGTGGAGCCTGGCCACCTTGAGCACCCGGCCTTTGGCGTCCAGAAAGGCCAGCACCACCGGGAAGCGGTAGCCCTGGGCGCTGAAGGGGGCGTCGGTGGCTTCGGGGAACAGGTAAAGGAGGGCCTCGAGCTCCTCCTTCCGCATCCCCAGGCCCCGGCTCCAGGCCTCCGGGGTGCGGGCTAAACGGGCCTGGAGTACCCTTTGGCCATGGGCGGTTTCCACCACCACCTTTTGGGGTGGAGGGGGAGTTTGCAGCCTCCTGGCGGCGAGCAGGTAGCCCATGAAGGAAAAGACGGAAAGGGCGATCAGCAGGGCAAAGGCCACCAGGGGGAAGAAGGGGTTTCGTTCCACCTTACTTGGGCCAGAGCTTCAGGGCCTCACCCCCCACCCTGGCCCCAGGGGTGAGGCCCCGCCTTTGGAACCAGCCTTGGTTCACCTCGAGGGCTCCTTGGTACACCACCCCCGGGTAGTACACGGGGCAGGGATCTTTGCGGCAGGGCTCCATGTCCAGAATGCGGAGGATCTGCCCCTGACGGTCAAAGAAGGCGATGGAAAGGGGGATGAGGGTGTTTTTCATCCAGAAGCCTCCGGCCGTGGGGGTGGGGAAGAGGAAGACCATGCCCTCATCCTCCCCCAGGCTTTTGCGGAACATGAGGCCCTGGGCCTGGCGCTCAGGGGTGTCCGCCACCTCCACCCTCAGGAGGTAGCGCTTGCCTCCTTGCTCCACGAAGAGGGTGCTTTTGGGAAAGGAAAGGCCCTGGCCTAAGGCCCAAAGCCCCAGGGCAAGCCATAGGGCTATCCTGAGGCCACGCCGCCGGGCCGGAGGGAAAAAGCGCATAGGGTCATTATGGCAGAAGGGGAAGGATGCCAAAGCGGATGGCGGCCTGGACTTCCTCCACAGGACGGGTGGCGTCCAGCACCCTGAAGCGCTCGGGCTCCGCCGCCGCCAGCTTTAGGTAGCCTTGGCGTACCCGCTGGAAGAAGGGTAGCCCCATCCTTTCCAGGCGGTCCGGGGCCGATACCCGCTTAAGGGCTTCCTCCGGGGGCAGGTCCAGGAGGAAGGTGAGGTCGGGTTTCAAGCCCAGGGTGGCCTCCTTGGCCACCTCCTTAAGCCAGGGAAGGGGAAGGCCTTGGCCATAACCCTGGTAGGCCAGGCTGGAGTCCAGGTAGCGGTCGGAGATGACCCAAAAGCCCTCCTCCAGGGCGGGAAGGATCACCTTGCGCACGTGCTCCGCCCGGTCGGCGCTGAAGAGGAGGTACTCGGCTTCCGGGGAAAGGGCTTCTCCCTTTAAAAGGAGGTCCCGCACTCCCGGAAGCCCCCCGCCGGGCTCCCGGGTCAGGCGCACTTTTATCCCCTTTTCCTCCAGGAACTGGGCCAGGAGCCGGGCCTGGGTGGTTTTGCCCGATCCGTCCAGGCCCTCGAGGGTGAGGAAGAAGCCCTTCATAGCCCCGTGGGATGGTCCAGGAAGACCCAGGGCAGGCCGAAGCGGGCCTCCAGGTGCCGGGCCAGGGCCTTGACCCCGAAGACCTCGGTGTCGTAGTGGCCGGCGTAGATGACGTTTAGGCCCCGCTCAAAGGTTTCGTGGAAGACGCTATGCTTGGGTTCCCCGGTGATGAAGAGGTCCGTGTCCACCTGGCCGATGAGGCTCGCTGCCCCGCCGGATACGATGGTCACCGTTTCCACCAGGCCTTTGCCCCCTTGGTGGACCAAGGGCTGCATCCCGGTGAGCTGGCCCAGCATGTCCGCCACCTGGACCAAGGGAGTGGGAAGGGGAAAGCGCCCCTTCACCCCCACGTCAAAGGGCTCCTGCTCCACCAGGCCCAGGGCCCTGGCCAGCTCGTGGTTGTTGCCCACCTCGGGGTGGGCGTCCAGGGGAAGGTGGGCGGCGTAGAGGTTGATGCCCCCTTGGAAGAGGAGTTCCAGGCGGCGCTTGTGGTGGCCCACTATCGGAAAGGGTTTGCCCCAGAAAAGCCCGTGGTGGACCAGGAGGAAGTCCACCCCCTCCTCGAGGGCCTTCTGGAAGATGGCCTCGGCGGCGTCCACCGCCGCCCCCACCTTGCGCACCTCCTTCTTTCCCTCCACCTGCAGCCCGTTTAAGGAGAGGTCCTGGGGGAAGTCCTTCAAGCGCAGGTACGTGTCCAGGTAGCGCACCAGCTCGTCCCGGTCCATGGCGCCCAGCTTACCGGAAAGGCGGACCTGGGGGCAGGCGAATGACCGGTCAGTATTATGGAGGCATGGAACCGGAAATCCTTTTCAAGCTCCGCTTCCTGTCGGACCTCACCCCTGGCCCCGATGGCTTCCCCCTTTTCCTGCTGACCGATATCCAGGAGGGGGACCCGCCCCGGTACCGCTCGAGGCTGGCCCTTTTTGACGGCACCTTGCGCTTGCTCACCCAGGAGGAAGCCAAAAAGCCCCGCTATGCCCATCCGTACGTCTACTTCCTGCGGAAGGTGGGGGAAGTCCAGGAGCTTTTCCGCCTGGACCTAAGGGGTGGGGAGGCGGAGAGGCTTACGGAAACCCCGGGGGTCTTGGACTACGCCCTAGGTCCTGAAGGGGAGGTGGTGTTCCTGGCCCTGAAGGAGGCTCCCAAGCCGGGTGGCCCCCGCATGTACGAGGGGTGGCCCTTCAAGTTCGACGGCCGGGGCCTCCTGCCCGAGGGGAATGTGGCTCTTTATGCCCTCGAGGGGGGTCAGAAGAAACTTCTTCTGGACCGCTACCCTGCCCCCAGGGAGATGGTGCCTTCCCCCGAAGGGCTCTACCTGGTGATGGCCGAGGATAAGGGGGCGCAGGCGGAGTGGCGGGATACCCTCTACCTGCTTAAGGAAGGCAGGTTGCAAAAGGTCTACGGCGGCTTTGGCCCCATCTTTGCCCTGGAGTGGAGTCCGGAAGGGCTTTTCTTCCTGGGCCACGCCTTTGAACGGGGAGGGGGCACGGAGGCCCGGCTTTACCACCTGCATGGCGGGGAGGTTCGGGTTCTCTTTGAGGGTAGCCTGCAGAACTCCATCAACTCCGATCTCCGCCACGGGGCCCATACCCAGGGGCCCAGGTGGGCCGGAAATGGGGTCTATATCGTGCGCACGGAGGAGGGGACGGGAAGGCTTTACCGGGTGGGCCTCGAGGGGGAGGCCGAGGCCCTGGGCGTGGAGGGGAGCGTCCTCTCCTTTGCCCACACGGAGCGGGGCCTCTTCCTCCTCACCGAGGACTTTACCCATCCGGCCCGGCTTTGGGGTCCCCTGGGGGTCTACGACCCCAACGAGGGGGTTTCCCTGCCCCTGGCCGAGCCCATCTACACCGAGTGGCCGAGCCCGGAAGGGCACCGGGTGCCGGGGTGGGTCCTGCTTCCGGAAGGGCAAGGACCCCACCCGGTCATCCTGTACATCCACGGGGGGCCCCACACCGCCTTCGGGCGGGCGCCCATGCTGGAACTCCAGCTCTTCCGCCAGGCGGGGTATGCGGTGGCCTTCGCCAATCCAAGGGGGTCCACCGGCTACGGCCAGGACTTCGCCCTGCTCCAGGGGGAATGGGGGGAGCGGGACGAGCGGGACCTCCTGGGCTTCTTGGACCACGTTCTGGCCCGCTTCCCCCTGGATCCTGGCCGTGTGGGGGTGGCGGGGGGAAGCTACGGGGGCTATATGGTGAACTGGCTCACCGCCCGCCACCCCGGTCGCTTCAAGGCGGCGGTCACCGACCGGAGCATCGCCAACTGGTTCAGCTTCTTCGGGGCCAGCGACATCGGCCCCCGCTTCACCTTCATGGAGCTTATGGCCAGGCCCTGGGAGAGGGCGGAAGTGCTTTGGGAGAAAAGCCCCTTGCGCCATGTCCACCAGGTGCGGACGCCCACCCTGGTGGTCCATTCCGAGCAGGACCACCGTTGCCCCATAGACCAGGGGGAGACCTGGTACACAGCCCTTCTCCACCTGGGGGTGAAGGCCCGCTTTTTCCGGGTACCCGAGGAAGGGCACGAGCTTTCCCGCTCCGGAAGGCCAGACCGCAGGATCGCCCGGCTCAAGGCCTACTTGGACTGGTGGCGGGAAAACCTCTAGGGCTACCCCGCCCTGGCTTGTGCCAGGGCGGGGACCCGTGGCATTCCTTTAGGCCTGGCTTTCCGCCACCGGCTCGGGAATGGGGCCGAAGGTTTCCTCGTACCGGGCCACGTTTTCCGCCAGGCTCCGGAGAAGGGCCTTGGCGTGCTGGGGGCTCGTGATCACCCGGCTGACCACCATGGCCCCGCCCTGGGGTTGCAACAGGGCGAAGTCCAGGATGAACTCGTTCTTGGTGTGGGCGATGAGGGCCAGGTTGGTGTACCGGCCCAGGGCCACGTCCTTGTCGATTTGGATGTCCAGCTTTAGCTCGCTCATCGAAGCGCCTCCTCCAACTTGGGTACGGCCCTTTTCAAGGCTAGGCGTACCCGCCCCAGGCTTCTCACGCTGTCCAGAAGAAGGAGCAGGTGATAGCCGGGAAGGGGCACCAAAAGCAGGGCCCCCTCGGGGTACTCTACCATGACCTCCTCCACCCCTTCCTGGCCCAGGGTCTGGGCCAGGGCCTTGGCGGTCCCCAGCACCGTGGCCGCTCGGGCGGAAAGAAGGCTGGCCTCCGGGGCATCCCCTTCCCGGGCCTCTTCCACCACGAACCCGTCCTCGCTGAGGAGGGCGGCCACCCGTACCCCCTTGGTGGCCTTGAGTTCCTGTAGGGCTTGCTCCACCATGCCTCCTTAACCGTCAGAGGTTCTGCACCTTAAGGGCGATGCGGGTTAACTCCTGGCCCACGGCCTTGCGGTCCATGCCCCGCTCGATGACCGCCCCCAGGACGTACTCCCCCACCCTGAGGGCCAGGATCTCGTGGTTTTCCGTGGCCAGGGTGAAGCGGCGCACCTCCCCGGAGAGGGCTTCCGCCAAGGGGGTCATGTGCCGCACCAGGGAGGCCAGCTCCGCCGCCAGGACCTCCGCCGGGGGGTTGCCCCGGCCCAGGGCCTCGATGACCAGGCCGTCCAGGCCCGTGAGCACCGCCCGCTTGACGCCAAAGGGGGCCAGGCTCTCTAGGTAAGCCATCCCGCCACCTCCGCCAGCTTTTCCGCGGCCTTGGCTGTTTGCAGGCGCGCCTGGCCCAGGTTGGCTTCCGGTGCCATGAGGAGAAGGAGGAAAAGCTCCTCGTGTCCCTTGCCTCGAGGCACGGGTCCCTGGGGTCGTGGGCCTGCCCTACGCACCACGTGGACATAGCCTACCACGGGGTGGCCCCCCACCAAAAGCTCGTGCACCCGGGGGGTGCCCAGGCTTCCGGCGTAGGCAGCCTTGGCCTGGCGCAAAAGGGCGGCGTGTTCTGCCACGGCCGCCTCGAGGTCCACCCGCCTGCGCCTGGCTCCTTCTACCAGGAGCCCGTCCAGGGTGCCGATGGCGGCGGCAAAGGCCCCCTCCACCTGGTCCAGGAGGTGTTGCAGAAGCTCCTCCATGCCCTTTCCCCAGGGCCTAAAGGGGTTTCCTCCCCTCCAGGGCCCGGCCTAAGGTTACCTCGTCCACGTACTCCAGACTTCCCCCCACGGGGAGGCCGTAGGCCAGGCGGCTGGCCCTGATCCCCCGGCGCTTGAGCTCCTCCGCCAGGAAGAGGGCGGTGGCCTCCCCCTCCACGGTCATGGAGGTGGCCAGGACCACCTCCTCCACCCCGGAAAGCCTGGCCCAGAGGCCTTCCAGGTTGAGCTCCCTTGGACCCACTCCTTCCAGAGGGTTCAAGGCTCCACCCAGTACGTGGTAAAGCCCGTGGAACTCCCCGCTCCGTTCCAGGGCGTACAGGTCGGAGACCGTTTCCACCACGGCGATCACCGACCGGTCCCGCGTTTCGTCCTGGCAGATGGGGCAAAGCTCCCCCTCCGCCAGGTTGCCGCAGACCCGGCAGACGCCCAGGGCCTCGAGGCCCGCCAGGGCCCTTTCCAGCTCCTCGGCCTCCTCCCGGTGGAAGGCCAGGTGAAGGGAAAGCTTCTGGGCGGTCTTGGGGCCGATCCCAGGCAGGCGGGAGAGGGCGCGGGCCAGCTTGAGGAGGCTTTCCGGGTACCTCATCCTAGAAGAGCTTGCCCAGCATCTGCCCCACGCCCCCCAGCTCCCGGGCCATTACCTTCTCCGAAAGCTCGTGGGCCTTCCTCTGGGCGTCCTGGATGGCCACCAGGAGGAGGTCTTCCAGGCCCTCGAGGTCCTCCTGGAAGTTCTTGAGCACCTCGGGCTTCAGGCGGACCGCCAGGATCTTGCCGTGGCCGTTGGCCTCCACCTCCACCAGACCCTGGGCCGTGCCCACCACGGTCAGGGTTTCCAGCCGCTCCTGGATCTCGGCGGCTTTCTTCTGGGCTTTCTGCGCTTCCTTCAAGAGCTTCTGCAGGTTCATGCTCCCTCCTCCCTGAGTATAGTGGAAGTCATGGAGCGTCCAAGAAGGCTGCGTTCGCCCCTTTTAAGGCCCTTGGTGGCGGAGGTGGAGCTTAGCCCAAGGCACCTGGTCCTGCCAGTCTTTGTGAAGGAGGGAGGGGAGCCGGAGGAGGTTTCCTCCATGCCCGGGGTCTTCCGGCACCCCCTGGCCCAGCTTCCTCGCCTGGCGGAGGAGGTGCTCAAGGCGGGCCTGGGCGGGATGATTCTCTTTGGCGTGTTGCCCGAGGAAGAGAAGGATTCCCTGGGGCATGGAGCCTATGCGGAAGAGGGCATCGTCCAGCGGGCCATCCGCCTTCTGAAGCGGGAGTTTCCCGAGCTTCTCGTCATGGCCGACACCTGCCTTTGCGAGTACACGGACCACGGCCACTGCGGGGTGGTGCGGGAAGGCCCCTTGGGGTTTTACGTGGATAACGACGCCACCCTGGAGCTTTTGGCCAAGACCGCCCTTTCCCAGGCCCAGGCGGGGGCGGATGTGGTGGCCCCCAGCGCCATGATGGACGGGCAGGTCAAGGCCATCCGGGAGGCCTTGGACCAGGGGGGTTTTGCCCACGTGCCCATCCTTTCCTATGCGGTGAAGTACGCCTCCGCCTTCTACGGCCCCTTCCGGGAGGCGGCAGGGAGCGCCCCCCAGTTCGGGGACCGTACGGGCTACCAGATGGACCCGAAGGCCGGCCTCTGGGATGCCATGCGGGAAGCCAGCCTGGATGACCTCGAGGGGGCCGACATGCTCATGGTCAAGCCGGCCCTTCCCTACCTGGACGTGCTTTACGCCCTTAAGGGGCGGTTTTCCAAGCCCCTTTTCGCCTACCAGGTATCCGGGGAGTACGCCATGCTGAAGGCGGCAGGCCAGAGGGGCTGGCTGGACGAAAAGAGGGCGGTTCTGGAAAGCCTTTACGCCCTAAGGCGGGCCGGGGCCCAGGGGATCCTTACCTACTACGCCTTGGAAGTGGCCCGCTGGCTGAAGGAGGCCTAGGTTAAGCTTCCTGTGTCTGGCGGGTTTCCTGGGGTGCGGGGATGCCCCCGGTGAGGAGGGTATAGCCTGCCGCCAGGCTCACCATGGCCCCCGCCAGCAGGAAGACCCGGGGGGCCCCCAACCATCCCTCCAAGGCTCCGCCCCACAGGGTGCCCAGGAGGACGGCGGCGTTCATCACCGCGCTGAAGGCGGCGAAAATCCGTCCCCGCATCTCCTGGGGGGTGTTGAGCTGCAGGATGGAGCGGGCGGGGACGATGAAGGCCATGTTGAGGAAGCCGCTTATGAAAAAGGCCAGGAGCACCCAGGCGAAGAGGGGAAAGGCCCCGATGGAGGCTTCAAAGAGGCCGTAGAGGAAAAGCCCCAGGAGGAAAAGCCTCTCCCGGGGAAGGCGCTTTAGGAGATAGGGGATAGCAAGCCCTCCCAGAATGGCCCCTAAAGCCATGGCCGCTTCCATGAAGCCGAATCCCGACGAGCCCACCTTGAGCCACTTGATGGCCAGCACCACCCCCAGGGCAGTTTCCACGGAGCCGAAGGCGGCGGCCACGAAGAGGGTGCCCACCGCCCGGCGGAGGGCGGGATGGCCTGCGAGGTGGCCGATTCCCTCCTTCACCCGGGCGAAGAAGGCCGCCTTGGGAAGCCTCTGGGGCTTTAGGGAGGGAAGGCCCATCAGGATGAACCCTGAGGCCAGGTAGGTGGCGGCATCCAAATAGAAGGCAAAGGCAGGCCCCACCGCCGCCACCAGCACCCCTGCCGCCCCCACGAAAAGCACCTCGGAAAGACGGTCGGCAAGAAGCACCAGGCTGTTGGCCTCATCCACCTCTTCCTTGGGGACCAGGTCCGGGACCACGGCGTTTTGGATGGGGTCATGGAGGTCCCGCAGGAGTTCAATCAGGAAGACCAGAAGAAGCAGGATGGGAAGGCTCTTGGCCCCAAGGAGGGGGATAAGGGCCACCAAAGGAGCCCGAAGAAGGTCGGACCACACCAGGAGCCGCTTGCGGTCCTGGGTGTCAGCCCAGGCGGAAAGGAGGGGGGAGAAGACCACGGTGCCCACAAGCTGGACTCCCAGGACCAAGGAAACCCAAAGGGCCTTTTCTGTGAGCAAATAGACCAGCACCAGGAGGGCCACCCGGTGTACCTTGCTCCCCGCCTGGGAAACCAGGTAGGAGAGGATTAACCGGGCAAAGGCTTTGTGCCGCAAAACTTTCATACTACCCCCTTGCCCGGGAGTATACCAGGAATGGCTTTAAGTCAAGGGTTTTCCATCACCAGGTAAGCAAGCCGCCTTCCCTCTCGGGCCAGGATCACGGTTCCTTCAGGGAGGCGGTAGACCAGAAGGTCCTTGAGCCTTTGGGGTACCTCGCCCGCCTGGCCCACGTAAAGGACGTCCTCCTGGGGGTCGCCGGAAGGAGCGTTCCTGGGGCGCAGGGAGAGAACGGTTTGCCCCACCTTGAGGGCCAGGGGCTCGGCCCCGATGGAAAGCAGGTGCACCTCCCCCCCCAGGGTTTCCCGGGTGGGGGGGCGGCGGCCCAGGTACTCCCTTAAGGCCTCCGCCAAAACCAGGGCTTCCCGCTCCTGCCCCAGGGCCTGGCCCACCTCCTTGAGGAGGGGGGTGGGGTCCGCCCCACCCAGGCGTTTCAGGGCGAGCTCCAAAACCTTGCGGGCGAAGTCCTGCAGGGCTTCCCAGGGGGCCTGGCGGTACTTCTCCGCCAGCTCGGGGCCAAAGGCCTGGGGGCTGAACTCGCCTTTCAATCGGGCGGAAAGGGCCCTGAGGAGGCGCAGGTAGACGTAGTCCTGGTTGGGGCTTAGGAGAAGGGCCAGGATCCGTCCCTCGGCCAGGAGCTCGTAAAGCCTGAGCCCGCTTCGCGCCTCGAGCCTCAGGTGGAGGAGATCCCCCTCCCGTACCGCCAGGACCTCGAGGTCCTCCCAGGGAATCACCAGGGTGTCCTCCAGCACATAATCCTCCCCGCCCAAACCCAGGTGCCAGGTTCCTTCCACCTGGCTTAGGGTGAGGGTGAGGGGTCCCAAGGGGATCCGCCCTGGCCTCAAGGGCAAGGTAAGGAGGCTTTCCTCCCCCTGGCCGGGCTCGGGAACCCGGGGCCAGGGGGTTTCCCCTTGCGGGGTGGGAAGCAGGTTCAGGAGGGCGATGACCTTTTCCAGGGCCACGCGGAAGCGGCGCCGTTCCTCTTCCAAGAGGAGCTCCCGCCGCCTTTCCTCCTGGGCCTCTTTCCTAAGGCGTTCTTCCAACCGGGCGATTTCCAGAGCGCTTGCCCCCAGACGCTTGGTTTCCTCCAGGGCTTTTTTCAAGGGCATGAGGTCCCGCTTGGGGGGAAGGCCGTAGGCGTCGTCCCACTCCAGGATGCGGTTCAGGAAGCGGCGGATATAGGTGCGGGTTTCCTCAGGGGGCAAGGGAAGGTCCTGAGGAAGGTGCAGGGCGGTTTCCAGAAACTCCATCACCAGGGCCTCGGCCACCTTGGGGTCCTCGAGGTCCATGAGGCTATCGGAAAGAGAGGGGATGGGGTGGGTGGGGTGGAAGCGGGAGAGGTTGAAGTCCCGCTTGAAGGTTTCCTTTTCCCGGTACTCCAGGTAGTTCTGCAAGAAGGCGTGGATGAGCCTGAGTTCCTCCCGCCTCCCCGCCAGGAGGTCCTTGGCCCGGGCCTTGGCCTCCCGCTCTGCCAGGAGGCGCCATACCTTTAAGGCGATGGCCCGCAAGGGGGAAGGCTTTTGGGTGGCAGGGGGTTCCTCTAGGTTCTCCAGGGCCGGGGTGGGGAGGTCCAGGGAAGGGGGCTCCGGGGGCGGGGAAGGGGTAAGGCTTTGCCGCAGGGCCCGGAAGCGGGCATCGGCCTGGCGGAAGCGCTTGGCCAAAGGCCCTGGCAGGCGGGTTTGGATGAGGAAGGCCCTCAGTTGTAAAAGAGCCCTCTTCCCCCCCTTAGGGGTGCGGCCTGCGGCCAGGTCCTCTACCCGGTACTCGTAGAGGTCCACCAGGTCGGCCAGGTGCTCCACCCATTCATCCTATAATGGGTCCGATGCGCCTTGCTCCCCGGTACAGCGTGGCCGCGGTCTCCCACGTGGGCCGCCGCCAGAACAACGAGGACTTCCACCGGGTGATGCGCCTCGAGGTCCCCCAGGGTAACCTCCTCCTCCTGGCGGTGGCCGACGGCATGGGGGGGATGGAGGCAGGGGAGTGGGCCAGCAAGGTGGCCATAGAGGCTATTTCCGAGGCAGTGCGGGCCTATGCGGAGCACCTGAAGGGAGGCCGGCCAGCGGTGGGCCTCTCCAAGGTGATGGAGAAGGCCTTCACCCTGGCGGCCAGGCGGGTGGAGAAGGAGGCGGAAAGGCTTGGGAAGAAGGGCATGGGCACCACCCTCACCGCCTTCCTCTATGCGGACTGGCTCAAGGAGGGGGTGGTGGGGCACATCGGGGACTCCCGGGCCTACCACCTCACCCCCAAGGGGCTTAAGCGGCTCACCGAGGATCACTCCTGGGTGGCGGAGCGCTTGAGGGAAGGGGTTCTGACCCGCACGGAGGCCGAGCGCCATCCCTACCGCAACGTCCTCACCCGGGCCTTGGGCCTGCCGGAAGCTCGCTTTGACCTCAAGGAGGTGCACTTGGGTCCGGGGGAAGGGGTGCTTTTGGTCACGGATGGGCTTTACGGCCTAGTGCCCGAGGAGGAGTGGGTCTTGGGCAAGGACCTGCAGGCGAGCCTCGAGGGGCTCCTGGCCGAGGCTTTGCGTCGGGGCGGGGACGACAACGTCACCGCCGTGGCCTTACGGGTGGAGTGATGCAGGGGCTTCTGGCCTTCCTCCTGGTTCTCCTCACCGCAGCCCTGGCCTCTCGCCTTTCCCCTTGGCCCCTTTGGTTCCTCCTGCTCCTCCTCTCGGGAGCCGCCTGGGCCACGGGGGCCCGGGCGGAGGTGGTTTTCCCCTGGCTGCTTATGGGCCTGGGGTTGCTGGCCTCACCCCGGGTCTACCTGGGTCCCCGGCGGAGGGTTCAAAGGCGTTCCCGTACCCAGGGACGGGCTTCCTCCGGTTCCAAGACCACGGAGGAGGCCCGGGCTCTGGAGAAGCAGTACGAGATCCTGGAGAAGGTGGGCGTGGGGGGCATGGCCACCGTGTACAAGGCCAAGGATAGGAAAACCGGCCGCCTGGTGGCCCTCAAGGTTCCCCAGGAGCGCTTTGTGGGCGACCCCCGCTTCGTGCGCCGCTTCCACCGGGAAGCGGAGGTCCTGGCCAAGATGGACCATCCCAACATCGTCAAGGTCTACGACCATGGCCAGGTGGATGGAGTGCACTTCATCGCCATGGAGTACCTGGAGGGGGAGGGTCTGGACAAGCTTATAGAGGAAAGGCGCCTTTCCCTGAAGCAGGCGGCGGCCATCCTCGCCCGGGTGGCCGATGCCCTTAAGCACATCCACGCCCAGGGGATCGTCCACCGGGACATCAAGCCGGGGAACATCATGGTGCTCAAAGGGGCCCTCAGGGAGGATGGCGTGGACCCCAGGGGGGTGCGGCTCATGGACTTTGGCATCGCCGCCGGTAAGGTGCTCACCCGCCTCACCATCACCGGGGCTCGCATCGGCACCCCGGTCTACATGAGTCCGGAACAGGCCAAGGGCCAGAAGCTGGACCACCGCTCGGACATCTACTCCCTGGGTATCGTTCTCTACGAGGCCCTCACCGGCCAGCCCCCCTTCACCGGGGGGTATGAGACGGTGATTCACCAGCAGATCTTCCAGGTGCCCACCCCTCCTAAGCAGCTCAATCCCCAGATTCCCCAGGTTCTTTCCGACTTGGTCTTGAAGATGCTGGAGAAGGACCCGGCCAAGCGCCCCTCCTTGGACGAGGTGATCCAGGGCCTTTCCGCCTCCTGGGAGGAGGAGCGGGGCCTGCCCCACCCCTTCTACCTGCTCTTGGGGGTGGAGGCCAAAAAGGGCACGGTGCGGCTTCTGGACCTTTCCGGTACCGCTGCCCGGCTCCTTTCCGGCATTGGCTCGGGGCCGGGTTACTTCCCAGCTCCTCCCCTCTCCGTGGCCGCCGATGGGGAGGGGGGCATCTGGATCTCGGTTTTTGAGCACGGGGCCAAGCTCCTTCACCGCTTTTCCCCGGAAGGGGAGCTCCTCCTTTCCGCCGGGCCTTACGGCATGAAGCCCGGGGAGTTCCTCTTTCCCGCGGCCCTGGCGGTGGCCAACGGTAGCCTGTTTGTCCTGGACTCGGAGACCGCCACGGTGAGCCGGCTCGATTTGAAGGGGCAGTACCAGGAGCGCTTTGGCGGCCAGGGGCCGGGCCGGGGCACCTTCCAGGATCCCAAGGCCCTGGCGGCCACGCCGGAGTTCCTTTTCGTCCTGGACTACGGCAACCGCCAGGTGCAACGCCTGGCCCTGGATGGGCGCTACCTTTCCCGTTATGCCTTCCGCCGTTCCAAGGAAAGCGAGGAGCTGAGGCTTCTCGGTGGGGTGGGGGTGGAGGGGGAGAGGCTTTACCTCTACGATGTGGAGGCGGCCAAGGTGCGGGTGCTGGATCTGGCGGGATCCCTTCTCGCCTCCCACACCCTGCCCCTGTTGGAGGGGGAGGACCGCATGAGCCTGGTGGAGCTTCTGCCCTTTGGGGGCATTCTCTATGCGGCCAGGCGCGGGGCGAGCCGCATCCATCGCATAGACCTGAAGACCGGGGAGGCCCTGCCGCCCTTGGAGGTGTACGCCCCCGTGCGGGCCCTGGCCCTTTGGCGGAACCCGGCATGAGGGTGCTTCTGGTGGAGGACGACCCAGGGGTTCGGGAGGCCTTGGAGCTTGGGCTTTCCCTCGAGGGGCACGAGGTCAAGGCCACGGAAAGCCCAAAGGAAGCCCTAAGCCTCCTTCCCTGGGCGGAGGTGGTGATTTTGGACGTGCTTCTGCCCGAAAGGGATGGCTTTTCCCTGCTTAAGGATATCCGGGCTCGCTCGGAGGTGCCCGTGCTGATGCTTACCGCCTTGGATGCGGTGGAGTGGCGGGTGAAGGGCCTCAAGGAGGGGGCGGACGACTACCTGGTCAAGCCCTATAGCCTCTCCGAGCTCCTGGCCCGCCTCGAGGCCCTCTGGCGCCGCGCCCATAGGGGGAAGGAGGCCCCGGAAGTTTTGGCCTACAAGGACCTGAGGCTTTATCCCAGGCGCATGGAGGCCTTCCGGGGGGAGAGGAGGCTTTCCCTTCCCCCCAAGGCGTTCCTCCTCCTGAAGGCTTTTCTGGAGTCCCCGGAGGAGGTGCTTTCTAAGGAGGCTTTGATGCTGAGGGTCTGGGGGGAGGAGGTGGATCCCGCCACCTTGGAGGTGCACCTCTCCCTCTTAAGGAAGGCCCTGGGGGAGCCCAACCCCATCCAGACGGTGCGCGGCTATGGCTACCGCCTTTTCCTCCCTTAGGGGGAGGCTTTTTGCCCTTCTCTTCCTGGCCCTCTTGCTTCTGGCCCTGCCCCTGGCCTTTCTTTCCGCCAGGGAGGCGGAAGGAGCGGCCAGCGAGGACCTGCGCCGGGCCCTTTACACCCGGCTTTACCTCCTTGGGGAGGAGGGACCTGGAGAAGAGGAGGCCCTTCTTCTTGAGCTTTTCCGCCTGGCCCAGGTCTATGGGGGCGGCACGGGCTTCGTGATAGGGAAGGAGGGGGTGGCCTTCACCGAGGTGCCCTCCCCCAACCTTCCCCCTGGTCTCCTCGAGGCCCTTGCTCAGGGACGAGCCTACCAGGGAGTGTGGCGGGGGGTACTCTACGTGGCCCTGCCCCGGGAGGAGGGAGGGTTCGGCCTGGCGGTCCCCTTGGAGGGGGTCGCCGGCCTGGGGCGGAGGCTTCTCCTCCTCTACGCCACCTGGGGTGGAGGGGTGCTTTTGGCTATCTTTCTGCTTTCCGCCCTGGGGCTCGCTTGGGCCCTTCGCCCCCTGGGGCAGCTGGCCAAGCTCCTGGAGGCCCGGCGGCCTGAGGACCTAAGCCCTCTTCCCGACCCGGGCCTGGCGGAACTGAGGCCCTTGGTGGAGGCCTTAAACAGCCGCCTGGCCCAGGTGGGGGGGCTTCTTAGGGAGCTTTCCGAGAAGGAGGAGGCGGCCCGCCGGTTTGCCCGCCATGCCTCCCACGAGCTTCGCAATCCCCTGGCTGCCTTGAAGGGGTACTTGGAGGTGCTCCTGCGCAAGCCCGAGCCCAGGGCCCTCACCGGAGCCTTACGGGAGGCGGAAAGGATGGAGGCCTTGCTCTCCGGGCTCCTCAGGTTATCCCGCCTCGAGGCCACCTCCCCCAGGCTCATCCCCCTGGACCTGCGGGCTTTCCTGGGGGGATGGGGCCTGGAGGTGGAAGGGGAAGGCCAGGTTCTGGCGGACCCCGAGCTTCTCGCCCTGGCGGTGGAAAACGTGTTGGACAACGCCCGCCGCCACGGGAAGCTTCCCCTTAAGGCCAGAATCCAGCGGGACAAGGAGGGGGTTTGGCTTTGGCTTGTGGACTCCGGGCCCGGCTTCCCCAACGAGCTTTTGCCCCGGGCCCTGGAGCCCTTTGTCCATGGGGGAAAGGGCACGGGCCTCGGCCTCGCCTTGGTGGCGGCGGTGGCCCGGGCCCATGGGGGAAGGGCGTGGGTGGACAACCAGGACGGGGCGGCGGTGGGGCTCTACCTGCCTTTGGCTTCCCTTAAGGTTTCGCCCGATGCGCCCTTTAGCCAGAGGGGATAGCCTCCAGTTCGGAGGTGATAGGGAATGAAACAGGTGCTCATGGGTTTGGTTCTCCTGATGGCGGGCCTTTCCTTGGCCCAAGGCACGGATTACCAGCAGGCGGCGGTGGCCTCGGCGGCCTTGGCCAGGCTCCAGGCGGTGGCCCAGGGGGCCACGGGGGAGGAAAAGCTTCTCGCCTGGGCCAAGGAGGTGAAGGCTCGGGCGGAGAAGAGCTACGAGGCCAAGGCGTACTTCAAGGCGGCGCGGGAGGCCCAGGCCGCCCTTCTCCTTTTCCGGGCAGCCTCAGGGGAACCCCAGGTGCAGGCCCGGGGGCCGAGGCCAGCCCCCCGTATGGGGATGGGGATGCACCATCCCTTTGGACCCAGGGGCCATGCCTTTGCCCCGTGGGGTAAGGGGCGGCCGGGCCCGGATGCCCGCTTGACCCAGCGGGTCCCGAGTGTGGTGGACCGGGCGGAGAAGGAGCTCGCCTACTACCGGGCCCAGGACAGCCTGGTGAAGGATCTGGTGGCCGAGGCCAAGAATAGGCTTTCCAAGGAGCCTGGACGGGCCTTCCTGTTGGCCCGGGCGGCCTTGGCCCTGATCTCGGCGGAGCGGGGCTTCTAAGCCCACCCCACCCTGGCCAGGCCAGGGTGGGGACCCTGGTTAACCCCATCCCGGGACGGATATGGGCGAGAAGGGGTACAAGGCCAGACCGGTCAAACTGGGAAGGATGCGGTGGCTTGGGGTCTTCCTCCTCCTGGCCCTCGGGGGCTGGGCCCTGGGGGAGGAGGGCCCCAAGGGCTTTGGCCCCTCGCCCGAAGAGGTGCTGACCCAGTGCTTTAAGGTGGTGCGGACCCTCGAGGTCCAGGCCCTCTACCGGGAAGGGGATACCCTGGTCCTGGTCCTGGGCCAGCCGGTGGGGGAGAGGCCCCTGCTTCTCTTGGCCCTCGAGGGGGGCAGGCCCATGCCCTACATGGGCCCCATCCGCGGAAAGCCCATGCGGATGCGCCCCTTCTTCTTCCTGCGGGAGCTTTCCCTGGCCCGGCGGGTGCTGGTCCTGCCGGAGGGGTACCGCTGTTTCGTCCTCCACCGGGGGCGGGTGGTGGGGGTGTTGCGCCTGGGCTTGGATCTCACTCCCCTGCCCCTTTCCCCGGAAGCCATTCCCTGATATAGCGCCAACCTGGTTTTCGCCAGGTTGGAGGCCCCGGAAGATCCCTTCCGCAAGCCTTTTTCTTGGAGGGTGTAAGGGGTAGGGTTCGGCACGAAAGGGTATCACGGGTTCCCGGGCTTTCCGGTTTTAAAATGCCCCCATATGAAGCCGGGCCTCTATCCCCTCCTGGGCCCCCCCGCTTCGGGGAAGACCACCCTGGCCCGGGAATGGGCCCTGGAGGTCCTGAAGCGGCGGGGGAGGGTCTACTGGGTGGGCCTGCCCCACCAAAGGGCCTACGTGTACCGCCTTTTCGGGGGGGAAGGGGCGGTGCTGGGCCTGGAGTTCATGTCCTTCCAGGCCCTTTACTACCGGGTGCTGGCGGAGGTGGGCCGGCTTGGGCCCTTGCTTCCCGGGGCGGGAAGGGTGGCCCTGGTGGGGGAGGCCCTTAGAGACCTCTACGGGGAAGGGGTCGCCCCCGGGGAGGCCCGGCTTTTCGCCCGGGCCATTGCGGAACTCAAGCGCTTTGGCCTTTCCCCCTTCGCCCTGCCCAAGGAGGGGGAGGCGGGAAGGCTCAGGCGGGTTTACTTCGCCTACGAGCGCCTGAAGGAAAAGGCTTTGGACTACGACGATTTCCGCCACCGGGCGGGCCGCGTGCCCCTCCGCCTTTTCCCTAGGCCCGATCTGGTGGTGGTGGACGGCTTCCGGGAGGTGGGTCCTTTGGACCTCCGCTTCCTTAAGCGCCTGGCCCGGGAGGTACCCGTCCTCCTCACCCTGGAGCTTCTTCCGGAGGGGCTGGAACCCTGGCAGACCCTTTCCCAAAGGCCGGTGAAGAAGGAGGTCTGGGCCCTGGCCAACCCGGTGGAGGAGGCTCGCCACCTCCTGAGGGCCCTCAAGCGGGCTTTGGCTTCGAGGGACCTGGGGGGCGAGGGTTTGGACCCCTTTGAGGTGATGGTGGTGGCCCCGGAGGACCGCATCCCTGGGCTTCTCCTCTTTCAGGACGAGTACGGCTTGCCCCTTTACGACGGGCGGGAGGGGGCCTTGGCGGACACGGAGGAGGGGGAAAGGGTCCTGGCCCTCCTGAACCCCATGCCCACCGGGCGGGACCTTCTGGCCCTGGGGTTTTCCGCCCTGGGCCGGAGGGCCCTGCGGCTTGGGCTTGCGGGGGAAGAGGCCCTGGCGCTTTTGGCGGAAAGGGAGGGCTTGCTTCAGGAATGGCAGGCGTTTTTGGCCCTGCGCACTCCCGGGCCTGATCTCCTGGCCTGGGCGGAGGAGGTCTTGGAGCGGCTTGGGGTGGCGGCCAAGGAGCTCTTCCTCTCCCGGCTTCGCCTGGCTTTGCGGGCGGATGGGCGAAACCCCTTGGCCTGGTGGCGGAGCCTCCTTCTGGATGAGGCCCTGCCTAAAGAACCCCTCCGGGGGGTGGCCCTCCTCCCCCCGCTTCGGGCCATGGGGGTGCGGGCCAGGCGGGTTTACGTGCTGGACTGGGTGGCGGGGCGCTACACCCTGGGAGAAGGGGAGGACTACTTCCTTTTGGAGGAGTTGCGGGAGCGGGGGCTTCTCAGGAGGCTCCCTCGGCGCCTCCGGGGCCTTGACCCCCTTTTCCTCCAGGCGCTTTCCACCCGGGGGGAGGAGGTCTATCTCCTCTACCCAGAGGCGGGACCTTCGGGGGCCTACGAACCCCTGGAGAAGGGAATGAGGCCCGAGCCCCTGCTGCCTTCAGGCCGCCTCGAGGCCCTGCCGGAGGAATCCTTCACCCCACCCCTCCCCACCTCCCACGCTCCCCCAGCCCACCTGGAGGTCCTCCGCCGCCACGGGGAGTGCCCCTTTCGGACCTATCTGGAGCGCTTCCCCCTTCGCCCGGAGGATGGGGCCCTGGGCTGGCACCTCTTCCCCGAGAGGGTAGACGAGCTTTCCCAGCATCCGGAGGTGGGTCCTTGGCTGGCTCTCCACCAGGAGCACCTAAAGGGCATGGTCTTTTGGGCCCGCTGGCCGGGGGAGCGCTTCGCCCTGCGCCTGGACGGGGTGCGCCGGGAAGCAGGGGGGCGGGTGGTACACCTCTACCGCCTCCTCCCCCCAGGGGGGGATCCCGATCTGAGCCCCCGGCGGCGCTGGACGGAGTGGTACGCCCTCGGGGCCTTTTTGCGGAGGAAGGAGGTGGAGGAGGTCCACCTCTGGACCTGGGCCTTTCTGGGGGAACCCCGTCCTTACCGCAAGAACCCCTACCGCAAGGGGGACAGGCCTCCCCAGCTGGAGGAGGTACGGGCACTTGTGAAGGAGGCGCTTCCTCGCTGGGGAAAAGGAGGGTTTTCCCCGAGGCCCGGCTACCACTGCTACGCCTGCGGTCTGGCGGACATCTGCCGCAAGGAGGAGGCATGAGGCTCTACGTGGCTTCCGCGGGCACGGGCAAGACCCACGCCCTGGTGGGGGAGCTCCTGGCGCTCTTGCGCCAGGGGGTGCCCCTCCGGCGCATGGCTGCCGTCACCTTCACCCGCAAGGCGGCGGAGGAGCTGAGGCGGCGCATCCAAGGCGAGGTGATCAGGCTCTCCTCCGCTTCTTGGGCAGAGGAGGCGCAGCGGGAGGTCTACGGGGCAGTCTTCACCACCATCCACGGCTTCATGGCCGAGGCCATCCGCCACACCGCCCCCCTCCTCTCCCTGGACCCGGATTTTGCCCTATTGGACGAGCTTTTGGCCGAAGCCCTCTTCCTGGAGGAGGCGCGAAGCCTCCTTTACCTGAAGGGCCTGGACCCAGCTCTGGAGGGGTCCCTCCTCGCCCTTTACCGGAAGCGCTCCCTGGCGGGGGCGTTTCGGGCCCTGCCCGGGGCGGAGGGGCTTCTTGAGCTGTTCCAGGAGGTCCTTTCCGGCTACCACCGGCGCACGCGGGAGGCCCTGGGGCCAGGGGACCTCGAGGCCCTGGCCCTTCGTCTAGTGGAACATCCCCAGGCGGTGAGAAGGGTGGTGGAGCGTTTTCCCTACCTCCTGGTGGACGAGTACCAGGATGTGAACCCCTTGCAGGGGCGGTTCTTCCGGGTCCTGGAGGAGGCAGGGGTGCAGGTGGTGGCCGTGGGGGATCCCAAGCAGTCCATCTACCTCTTCCGCAACGCCCGGGTGGAGGTCTTCCGCCAGGCCCTCAAGGAGGCGGCGGAGGTCCATCGCCTCGCCGAAACCCGGCGCCACGCCAAGGCGGTGGCACGCTTCCTGAACCGTTTTGTGGAGCGCTTTTTCCCCGAGCCCGAGCGGGTGCCGGTGGTGCCCCTAAGGGAGGAGGAGGGCCTGGTGGAGGTCCACTGGGTGGTGGGGGAGGGGGGCTTGCCGGAAAAACGGGAGAAGGAGGCGGCCCTTCTGGTGGAACGGCTTGAGGCCCTTCGGGGCCAGGGCTATGCCTACCGGGAGATGGCGGTCCTGGTGCGGAGCCGGGCAAGCCTTCCCTTTCTGGAAAGGGCCTTCCGGGCCCTGGGGGTTCCTTACGTCCTCAGGCGGGGGCAGAGCTTCTTCAAGAGGCCCGAGGTGCGGGATGTCTACCACGCTTTGCGCCTCGCCCTGCTGGAGGGTCCCCCAAGCCCTGAGGAGCGCATTTCCCTCCTGGCTTTCCTGAGGGGTCCTTTCGTGGGGGTGGACCTCGGGCAGGTGGAGGAGGCCCTGCAGGCGGAAGATCCCCTTCCCCTCCTTCCCCCGGAGGTGCGGATGCGCCTGGATGGGCTCAAGACGCTTGCGGGCTTGCGTCCCCTCGAGGCCCTGAAGGCCCTTGTGCGGGACGAGGTCTTCCTAAGGCGGCTTTCCCGGAGGGCCCGGGCCAATCTGGACACCCTTCTCCTCCTGGCCGCGGAGGAGCGCTTCCCCGACCTCGAGGCCCTTTTGGAGTGGCTAAAAGTGCGGGCCGAGGACCCGGAAACCTCCGAGCTTCCCGAGGGGGGAGAAGGGGTGCAGCTCCTCACGGTCCACGCGGCCAAGGGCCTGGAGTGGCCGGTGGTGGCGGTCTTTGACCTCGCCCGCCACGAGGGAGGGAGGTCCGAACCCGTGCTGGTGGGCTTAGACGGCGAGGTGGCCCTGGAGGGGACGGAGGGGTACCAAAACCTGAGAAGGACCCTGGCCCGTGCCCAGGAGGAGGAGTCCCTGCGGCTCCTTTACGTGGCCCTCTCCCGGGCCAGGGACGTCCTCCTCCTCACGGGAAGCCTTTCCGAACGGCCTGGACCCTGGGCCGAGGCCCTCATGGACCTGGGCCTGGGGCCTGCGGACCAGGACCCCCTGGTGCACCGCCACCCCTTGGCGGGCCTTCCTCCCTTGCCCTCCCCCCCACTTCTTCCTGAACCCCAGCCCCCCGCCCCTTACGCGGAGCACCGCATCCCGTCCAAGCGCTTTCCCCCGGTCTTTTCCCCCAGCGCTTACCGCAAGGGGGAGGGGGAGCCTTTGGCTCTTTCCCAGGCCCTCGAGGCCGAAACCCTCCCCGAGTACTCCCGGGCCCTGGGCACCCTGGTGCACTACGCTTTAGCCCGCAACCTGGATCCGGGGGACGAGGAGGCCATGCGGGCCCTCCTCCTGCAGGAGGTGGCCTTCCCCTTCTCCGAGGAGGAGCAAAAGCGCCTCCTTGCGGAGGTGCGGCTCCTCCTTTGGAACCACCGGCGCATGATGGGGGAAGTCCTTCCCGCTTTGGAAAACCGGGAGGAGGACCACGCTGAGCTTCCCCTGGTCCTGCCCCTTGCGGGCACCGTCTGGTATGGGGTTCTGGACCGGCTTTACCGGGTGGGGGACAGGTGGTACCTGGAGGACTACAAGACCGACCAGAGGATGGCCCCGGAGCATTACCGCTTGCAGTTAGCCCTTTACTGGGAGGCGGTGCGGCGGGCCTGGGGGGTGGAGGCCGAGGCCCGTTTGGTCTATTTAAGGCACGAAAGGGTTCACGTCTTCTCGCCAGAGGAGCTTCAGGAGGCCCTTCGGGAGTTGGAAAAAGCCCCCGGGATCCTCTCCCAGGGGCTTGAGCCGGACCCTCTTTAGCGCTTGGAGTACTGGGGTGCCCGGCGGGCCTTGTGCTTGCCGTACTTCTTCCGCTCCACCACCCGCGCATCCCGGGTGAGGAAGCCCAGGGGCTTCAGCTTGGCGCGGTAGTCGGGGTTGTACTGGAGAAGGGCCCGGGCCACCCCCAGCTTGATGGCGTCGATCTGGCCGCTCTTGCCGCCCCCCTTCACGGTGATGTAGGCGTCAAAGCGCCCCAGGGCATCCACGGCCCTCAGGGGCTCGAGGGCCGCCACCGCCCTTACCAAGCCCTGGAAATAGTCCTGGAAGTCCTGGCCGTTCACGGTGACCTTGCCGCTTCCGGGCCTCAAAAAGACCCGGGCCACCGCCTCCTTGCGCCTACCGGTGCCGTAGTACTGCTCCATCACTTGACCTCCAGCTTAACGGGTTTCTGGGCCTGGTGGGGATGGGTGGGGCCGGCGTAGACCTTGAGGCGCTTGAAGAGCCTCCGCCCCAGAGGCCCCTTGGGGAGCATGCCCTTTACCGCATGCTCCAGCACCCTCTCCGGGTGGGTGGCCAGCATCTTTTCCGCGGGGATCTCCTTCAGGCCCCCCTGGTAGCCGCTATACCGGGTGTAGATCTTCTGCTTCAGCTTCTTGCCGGTGAGCCGGATCTTGTCGGCGTTGATCACCACCACGAAGTCGCCCATGGGAAGGTTGGGGGTCCAGTCGGGGCGGTGCTTGCCGCGTAGCAGGGTGGCGATCTGCGTGGCCAGCCGCCCTAAGGTTTTGCCCTCGGCGTCAATGAGAACCCACCGGGGTTCGATCTCCTTGGGTATGTACGTCTTGGGCTGCATGCGTTTGGGCCCTCCTTCAACTCTGTGTGCCAGGCACCATGTTCTTGCCGGGGGATCGGGGGACCCCGCAAGAACGCCAAAGAAAACTGTACCATAACCCCGGGGTCTTTTGCCAGATGTGGTAGGCTGAAGTCCCGTGAACGGGGTTTCCGAGAGCACGCAAAGGCCGAGGAGGTACGTGTTTGTCACCGGGGGTGTGGTGTCCAGCCTGGGCAAGGGCATCCTCACCTCTTCCCTGGGAGCCCTCTTTCGGGCCCGGGGGTATAGGGTTACCGCCATCAAGATCGACCCCTACGTGAACGTGGATGCGGGGACCATGCGTCCCTATGAGCATGGGGAGGTCTTCGTCACCGCCGACGGGGCGGAAACCGACCTGGACATCGGCCACTACGAGCGCTTCCTGGACCTGGACCTCTCCCGGGGCAACAACCTCACCACGGGCCAGGTGTACCTTTCCGTGATCCAGAAGGAGCGCCGGGGGGAGTACCTTTCCCAGACGGTGCAGGTGATTCCCCACATCACCGACGAGATCAAGGACCGCATCCGCAAGGTGGCGGAGGAGCAGGGAGCCGAGGTGGTGGTGGTGGAGGTGGGGGGCACGGTGGGGGATATCGAGAGCCTTCCCTTCCTGGAGGCCATCCGCCAGTTTCGCTTTGATGAGGGGGAGGAGAACACCTTCTACATCCACCTCACCCTGGTCCCCTACCTGGAAACCAGCGAGGAGTTCAAGACCAAGCCCACCCAGCACTCCGTGGCCACCCTGAGGAGCGTGGGCATCCAGCCCGATGCCATCGTTCTCCGCTCGGTGAAACCGGTGCCGGAGGAGGTGCGCAAGAAGGTGGCCCTGTTCACCAATGTGCGCCCTGGGCATGTGTTCAGCAGCCCCAATGTGGAGCACATTTACGAGATACCCCTCCTCCTCGAGGAGCAGGGCCTGGGCCGGGTGGTGGAAAGGGCCTTAGGCCTCGAGGCCGTCTTCCCCAACCTTTCCTTCTGGCAGGAGGCGGTGAGGGTGCTGAAGCACCCCGAGCGCACCGTGAGGATCGCCATCGCCGGCAAGTACGTGAAGATGCCGGATGCCTATCTCTCCCTTCTGGAGGCCTTGAAGCATGCGGGTATCCGGCACGGGGCCCGGGTGGAGGTGAAGTGGGTGGATGCGGAGGGCCTCGAGGGGGCCGACTTGGACGAGGCCTTTAGGGATGTTTCCGGCATCCTGGTCCCCGGGGGGTTTGGGGTGAGGGGCATTGAGGGTAAGGTGCGGGCGGCCCAGTACGCCCGGGAAAAGGGAATCCCCTATCTGGGCATCTGCCTGGGGTTGCAGATTGCGGTCATCGAGTTTGCCCGGCATGTGGCCGGGCTCAAGGGGGCCAACTCCACGGAGTTTGACCCCTACACCCCCCACCCGGTTATAGACCTCATGCCCGAACAGCTGGAGGTGGAGGGGCTGGGGGGCACCATGCGCCTTGGGGACTGGCCCATGCGCATCCGCCCGGGTACCCTCCTCCACCGCCTTTACGGGAAGGAGGAGGCGCTGGAGCGCCACCGCCACCGGTACGAGGTGAATCCCCTCTACGTGGACCAGCTGGAGCGGGCTGGGCTTGTGATCTCCGCCACCACCCCGGGGATGCGGGGCCGGGGGGCGGGGCTGGTGGAGGCCATCGAGCTCAGGGACCACCCCTTCTTCCTGGGCCTGCAAAGCCACCCCGAGTTCAAGAGCCGGCCCATGCGCCCCTCCCCTCCCTTTGCGGGCTTCGTGGAGGCGGCGTTAAAGCACGCAGGCCTTTAAAGCAGGCTTCGGGCGAACTGCCGGGCCACGCGCCCGGAGAAGCCTTTTTGCAGGGCAAAACGCAGGGCCTCCCTTTCCTCCTCCGGGGTCAAGGAGCGGCCCAGGTGGTGGGCCACTGCCTTCAGGTAAAGGGTCTTGTCAAAAGGCGGGAAGGTGAGGACCAGCCCGAAGCGCTCGGAGAGGGCCAGGGTGTCCTGAAGTTCATCCCAGGCGGTGGGGTCGGCCCCGGGTAAGGGGTTTTCCCCGGTTTGGCGCACCAGGTGGCGGCGGTTGGAAGTGGCCAGCAAGAGAACGTTTTCCGGAGGGCCCTCCAGGCTTCCTTCCAGGAGGGCCTTCAGGTGGTGGAAAGCTTCCTCTTTGGGATCCAGGGAGAGGTCGTCCAGGAAGAGGAAGAAGCGATGGGGGAGGAGGGCCAGCCTTTCCAGCAGGTTTTCCAGGTGGGCCAAGGCCTTGGGCTCCACCTCCACCATGCGGGCTTCTCTGAGGTGCAAAAGGCTCTTGGCGGCGGTGCTTTTGCCCGTGCCCCGGGCCCCGTAGAGGAGGGTGTGGAGGGCGGGTTTTCCCGAGAGGAAACGGAGGGCATTGGCCCTGAGGGCCTTAAGCTGCTCTTCGTAGCCCAGAAGTTCGTCCTCCCGGGGCAGGCGGTAGCTTCCCAGGGGGCGCACCTCGCCAGCGAAGCGGAAGGCCCGGTAGAGGGCAAAGGGATAGGGCCCGTGGGCTTGGAGCACCCGGACCAGGGCCTCGGGGTCGCGGGTGAGGAGGGCGGCCAGGGCCCCTTCCTCAGCGGGGTGGGGAGGGCGTTCCCCCAGGTCGGCTAAAGGGTACTCCCTCCGCCTTCCCTCCAGTTCCAGGGAGAGGACCTCGAGGTCCTGCCGTATCAGCTGGAGAAGCCCCGGGGTGGGCCTTAAAGCCCGCCAGGCCCAGGGGGCTTTGAGGAGGCTTTGGGCGAAGGCATAGCCCCAGGGTTCACCCCGGGGCAGGTCCAGGTCCAGGAGGTCCAAAGGGGTCTTGGGAAGCCTCATGGGCCCCATGCTAAAGGAAAACCCCCGGGGAAGGCCCCGGGGTTCTGTGGTGGGCCGCACAGGACTCGAACCTGTAACCCACCGATTAAGAGTCGGTTGCTCTACCGGTTGAGCTAGCGGCCCAAGGTGTGCACGGCGTCGGCCTTGACGCCAAAAGCCAGTGTAGCCTTCCCTCAAGGCTCTGTCAAGGCGGCTACAACAGGTAAAGCACCGCCCGTCCCCTTTCCACCCGCACCCGGATGGGCCCGAGGGCCTGATTTTCCAGGGTGAGGGTGGTGGCCTTAAGGGAAGTGGGGGGGAGGTTCCAGCGGGCTCCTTCCACGGCCAAGGTGGCCTCGGGGAAGGGCAGGAGGCTGAAGGCAGTTCCCTTTTCCAGGGGGAAGGCGTGGAGTCCAGCAAGGAGGGGGAAGGCCCGGGTAAGCCCGTCGGTGAGTTCTACCCTTACCCCCTTTTCCGCCAGCAGAAAGGCCAGCTCCAGGTGGGCCAGGGTGTGGTCCAGGCGGCCCCCAATGCCCCCTAGGAGGAGGACTTCCTCGGCCCCCAGTTCCAGGGCTTTTCGCACCAGGGCTTCGCCGTCCGTAAGGTCCTTATCCCGGGTAAGCACCTCCTTGGGGGCGGGAAGGATTTGCTGGAGCCAAGGGGGACTTGAGTCGAAGTCGCCAAGCCATAGTTCCAAGGGAAGCCTCAGGGCCAGGGCGTGCCGTCCACCGGAGTCCGCCGCCAGGAGGCGGAGGCCCCTTAGGCGTTCCCGCAAAGCCTCCGTCACCAGGAGCGGGCCGCCTAGGAGAAGGGCGAAGCGCCTCATCCCTCCAAGGGTACCGCCTGGGAAAGATCCAGGTGAAGGTGGACCTGGGCTCCCTCCGGGGGGCCTTCCAGGGCCTCGAGGTAAAGCCGCACCTTCCCAAGCCGCACCCAAAGCCCCACCCTGTTCCCGAAGAAAAGCCGTTCCTCCACCACCCCTGGGTGCTCCCCTCCCAGGCGGAGGGCTTTGGGCAGAAGAAGGTGGGGTTTAGCAGGCAAGCCCAGGGCCTGGCTTTCCTCCGGGGAGAGGAGGTTCTTGTGCCCGAGGAAGCGGGCAGTCCAGAGGTCCTTGGGCCTTGCGTACACCTCTTCCGGAAGCCCCACCTGCACGAGCCTTCCCTGACGCAGGAGGGCCACCCGGTGGGCCAGGAGGAAGGCCTCCCCCTGGTCGTGGGTGACCACCAGGGTGGTCACCCCTTCCGCCCGGAGGGTCCTGCGCAAAAAGAAGAGGAGCTCCTCCCGTAGCCTCAAGTCCAGGGCTCCCAGGGGCTCGTCCAGGAGGAGAAGCCTTGGCCTTGGTGCCAGGGCCCGGGCCAGGGCAACCCGTTGCTGTTCTCCCCCGGAAAGCTCCTGGGGGCGCTTTTGGGCATGGGGGGTGAGCTCCATGCGCTCAAGGAGCTCCTTCACCCGTGCCTCTCGCTCCTTCCCAGGCCAACGGGCCTCCACCAGGCCAAAGGCGATGTTTTCCGCCACGGTGAGGTGAGGGAAGAGGGCATAGTCCTGGAAAAGAAACCCTACCCCCCGCCTTTCCGGGGGCAGGGGGGTGAGGTCCTGCCCGCGGAAGCGCACGAAACCCCGGTCGGGGGAAAGGAGGCCGGCGATGAGCTTCAGCAGGGTGCTCTTTCCGCTACCCGAGGGTCCCAGGAGGGCCAGGACCTCTCCTTCCTGGACAGCAAGATCTAGGGCCAGTCGGAAACCGGGAAAGCGCTTTTCCAGGGCAAGCTCCAGCACCCCTCCATTAAACAAGGAACCCGGGGCGTGCCCCGGGTTCCTTGCGGGCCCGCCTTACTTCAGACCCAGCTTTTTCCGTTCCTCCAGCACCTGCTGGGGAGTGAGCTTCTTTTCCCGCAGGGCCTTGACCTCGGTGGCGGTGAAGGGCTTGAAGCCCTTGACCTTCTTGTCGTCGCCCCAGGCGGTGGCGATGTGGTTGAGGAGGGCGGCGATCTCCTCGTCCTTGAGGCCGTTATAGGCAGGCATGGCCCCGTTGTACTTCATGCCCTTTACTTCAATCGGTCCCTGGAGGCCCCAGAGGAGCACCTTGATCAGGTACTCCCGCCCGCCCTGTTTGGACAGGATATCGGACACATGTCCGGCCAGGGGCGGGAAGGCCCCGGGGAGCCCCTGCCCGTTGGCCTGGTGGCATCCCGCGCACTGGCTGAAAAGCTTGGCGCCGTCTGCCTGGGCGAAGGCCAGGCTGCCGATAAGGAGGAGAGCCGTTAGGGTCCGCTTCATCTTTACCCTCCGGGGTATCAGGGTATTTTGTCCCTGGCTCCTTGTCAAGGCCTCTAATGAAGCCAAATCTTTAGCCATTCTTAAGGGTATAGTCCCGGGGGGTACAGGGGAGGGGCCTTCATAAGTGAGTTTTTATGAAAAGAAGGTTACGTGTCAGAGGAGCTTGACATTGCCCCGGTGGGGGTGCTAGGGTACAAATGTCCTTGGGTGTACCCAGGCGGTGTATAAGATGTACGCATACCGGGTACTTTGGTCCCTAGCCCTACTCGCCCTGGCCGCGGCCTGGGCGGCTCCGGACTTTGGCCGGTGGTATCCCTATGGCATGGCGCTGAACTTGGCCCAGAGCCACGGGCGGGTGGTGATGGTGTACTTTCACTCTCCTCACTGCCCCTATTGCGACCAGATGAACACCTTCGTCCTCTCCGATCCCCAGGTAAGTAGCTTCCTGGAGGACCGGTTCGTGGTGGCCTCCGTGGATACCGAAACCCCGGAGGGTCAGGAGCTTTCCCGGCGGTATCGGGTGCCGGGTACCCCAACCTTTGTCTTCCTCGTCTTCCGCAAGGGGGCGTGGGAAGAGGTGGGCCGGTTTTTTGGCAGCCGGCCCCGGGCGCAGTTCCTTTTGGAGCTGCGTCAGATCTGTGCCAAAGGAGGTGCGTGTGAATAGGCGAGCGTTTCTAAGGACCACTGGCGTAGCCCTCGGGGCCGTTGCCTTGGCGGGGCTTCCCGTAAGGGCGCAGGGTTTGGAGGGTGAGGATCTGGCCAACCTGGAGAAGGCCTTGCAGGCGGTGTTGGGCAAGGGGTTCAAGGATCTTACTCCCTCCAACGTCATCAAGCTCACCATGCCTGCCATTGCCGAAAGCGGGGCCAACGTTCCCGCCGAGGTGGAGGTGAACCTGCCCTCGAGCCAGGTGAAGGCCATCCACCTCTTCGCTGACAAGAACCCCACCCCGCACCTGGTGGCCTTTATGCCCATGAAGGCCCTGCCCTACTACGCCACCCGGGTGCGCTTGGCGGAAACCACGGCTATCCGGGCGGTGGTGGAGACGGCGGACGGCAAATTCCTTTTGGCATCGGCCAGCACCCGCGTGACCGTGGGTGGCTGCGGTTAAGGAGGTAGAAAATGGCCATTCGTACCATTGTTCGTTTGACCCCGGCCAAGCCCAAGGCGGGCGAGAACTTCAAGCTCCAGGTAGTCGCCCAGCATCCCAACGAGCCTGGCACCCGCCGGGATGCCGAGGGCAAGATCATCCCCGCCAAGTACATCAACCAGGTGGAGATCTACTTTGAAGGGGAGAAGGTGGCCGAGGCTAAGCCCGGTCCCTCCACCAGCGCCAACCCCCTTTACGGCTTCATGTTCAAGGCGGAAAAGGCGGGGACCTTTACCGTCAAGCTTAAGGATACCGACGGGGATACCGGCGAGGGCACGGTAAAGCTGGAGCTGGCCTAAGGGTGGCGCCCGGGGGCAACCCCGGGCGCCGGGCATGGCACGGAGTAAAGGTATGCTTCTACGGTCCTGGTGGATGGTGGGCGTGCTTTTCCTGCTTGGCTTGGCCTTGGCCCAAGGGGAGGTGGACCCGCGGGAGGAGGCCAAGAGGCAAAAGCAGCTCCTTTTGCAAACCGCGGGGATCCTGCCCACGGAGCTTATCGTGGAGCAGGGCAAGGAGCTCTTTAACCGCAAGGGGCCAAAGGGCAAGACCATGGCCGAGTGCGACTTTGGCCTGGGGAAGGGAGTTCTGGAAGGAGCGGCGGCCAGGCTACCCCGTTACTTCCTAGATACCAACAAGGTGGAGGACCTGGATAGCCGCATCGTCACCTGCATGACCCGGGTTCAGGGCTACCGGCCCGACCAGGTCAAGCGGCAGGAGGTGGTGGCCATCGCCTTCTACATCGCCAGCTTCTCCACGGGCAAGCCCATCCAGGTGCGCCTCCTCTTTCCTCAAGAAAGGGAGCTTTATGCCCTTGGCGAGAAGCTCTTTTACGCCCGCAGTGGGGCCCGGGACGTGGGTTGCGCCACTTGTCACGTGACCTACGTGGGTCGGCGGGCGGGGGTGCTTCCCTATGCGGATGTCCTGGGCAAGGACAAGTCCTGGACCCACTGGCCTGCTTACCGTTACTCCAACGACCAGATCTGGACCATGCAGGACCGCATCCGGGCCTGCTACGGCAACATCGGCCATCCCCAGCCTGCTCTTTACTCCCTGCCCATCCTAGCCTTGGAGCTTTTCATGGCCTACCAGAATAACGGGGCGGTGGTGGAGGAGTGGCCGGCTTTCGTGCGGTGAGGAGGCGGCGATGAAGGCGAAGAAGCTTATCCCCATCCTTTTGGCCGTGCCCTTGGTGGTGGCCCTGGCCCAGTCGTACTTTTCCCCTTCCGAGCTGGAGGCCATCAAGACGGGTGGCAAGACCTACGCGGATGTCTTCCTTAACCAGCGTCCGGACCAGGCCCTTTGCTCCATCCACCGCAACCGTCTGCCCGGCGATCTTCTCCCCAAGTTCCTCGAGGAGCAGCGGGCCCTCATCAAGTACCCGCAAAGCGGCAAGCTCATGGGGGACTGGAAGAAGGGCGGGGCCATCTTCAACAACCTGCAGAAGGCCAACTGCTTCTCCTGCCACTTTGGCTCCCCGGTGCACCTGGGCGGGGACGTGGGGCCCAGCCTGGAGAAATACGGCCTCAAGCGGGGCCAGTCCGAGGCGGTGCAGCGCTACACCTACGAGGTCATCTACAACTCTTGGGCTTATTTCCCCTGCACGGTCATGTACCGCTTTGGGGCCCAGGGGCTTTTGACCCCCGAGGAGATCGCAGACGTGGTGGCCTACCTGTTGGATCCGGAAAGCGACTTCAACACCAAGCCGGCGGTGGGGTCTAAATGAACCGAAGGGAGCTTCTTTTTTGGCTTTCCGCCCTGGGAGGGCTTGGGCCCAAGGCTTTGGCCCAGGTTCTGGAGAATCCTTCCCGCCTCTACGACCTTCCCCCTTACGGCAACGCCACCCTCCTCTACTTCTCCGACCTCCACGGCCAGGCCTTCCCCCACTACTTCATGGAGCCTCCCAACCTCATCGCCCCCAAGCCCCTTATGGGGAGGCCCGGCTACCTGACCGGGGAGGCCATCCTGCGCTACTACGGGGTGGAGCGGAAGACCCCCTTGGCCTACCTGCTCAGCTACCTGGACTTCGTGGAGCTGGCCAAGGCCTTCGGTCCCATCGGGGGCCTGAGCGCCCTCACCGCCCTTATCCGCAGGCAAAAGGCCCAGGTGGAGGCCGAGGGGGGCAGGGCCTTGGTGTTGGACGGGGGGGATACCTGGACCAACTCCGGCCTTTCCCTCCTCACCCAGGGAGAGGCCATCGTGGACTGGCAGAACCTCGTTGGGGTGGACCACATGGTCTCCCACTGGGAGTGGACCCTGGGGCGGGAGCGGGCCGAGGCGCTCTTCAAGAAGCTTAAGGGCGAGCACCTCTCCTACAACGTAGTGGATGAGCTTTTCGGCGACCCCCTTTACCCTGCTTACCGGATCCACCAAATGGGCCGCTACACCCTGGCCGTGGTGGGGGCCACCTATCCCTACGTGAAGGTTTCTCACCCCGAGGAGTTCACGGAAGGCCTTTCCTTTGCCCTGGATGTGCGCCGCTTGCAGGAGGCCGTGGACCAGGCCCGGGCCGAGGGGGCGGATGCCGTGGTGCTTCTCTCCCACAACGGCCTCCAGCTGGACGCGGCCTTGGCGGAGCGGGTGAAGGGCATTGACCTCATCCTTTCCGGGCACACCCACGACCTCACCCCTTCCCCCTGGCGGGTGGGCAAGACCTGGATCGTGGCGGGAAGCGCAGCCGGTAAGGCCCTGATGCGGGTGGACCTGGAGCTTTTCAAGGGGGGTATTGCCAACCTCCGGCTCAGGATCCTGCCGGTTCTGGCCCGCCATCTCCCGGGGGCTCCTGACGTGGAGGCCTTCCTGGAAAAGACCCTGGCTCCCCACCGGCAGCACCTTTTCGAGCCCCTGGCGGTTTCCGAATCCCTGCTTTACAAGCGGGACACCCTTTACTCCACCTGGGATGAGCTGGTGGGGCAGGCGGTGAAGGCTCTTTATCCCGAGGTGGACCTGGTCTTCAGCCCGGCGGTGCGCTGGGGCACCACCATCCTTCCCGGCCAGGCCATCACCCGGGACCACCTCTACGCCTACCTGGGCTTTACCTACCCCGACCTTTACCTCTTCTGGCTACGGGGGGAGCAGATCCGGAACACCCTGGAGGACATCGCCAGCAACGTCTTTACCCCCGATCCCTTCTACCAGCAGGGCGGGGACGTGAGCCGGGTTTACGGCCTCCGCTACGTGCTGGACCCCGATGCCCCCGTCGGCAAGCGCATCCGGGAGGTGGAGGTGGGCGGCAAGCCCCTGGATCCCAATCGCCGGTACCTGGCGGCCTCCTATGGGGGAAGGCTCCAGCGGGTGGGGGAGGCCAAGGCGGGGTACGAGCCCAGGCCCATCTACCAGGTCCTCGAGGAGTACCTCAAAGCCGCTGGGCGCATAAGGGTTTTGCCCAAGCCCAACGTGCGCGTGTTGGGACGTAACTACCGTGTGCCGGAGGTGAGTTCATGACCAAAAAGGCGTCAATTTTGTTAGTTTCGGTGGTCATCTTGGGGCTTGGCCTCACCCAGGTGAGTCCCTTTAGGGCCCGCTTTGAGGCGGCTTTGCATGCGGGCGGCCACGAGTTTGCCAAGGTGATGCTCTCCCAGGACAAAGGGCAGGCCCTTTGCTCCCAGTACCGGGATAAGCTTCCCCCGGATCTCATCCCGACTTTCCTGGCGGAGCAGAAGGCCCTCATCAAGTACCCGGCAAACGGCAAGCTCATGGGAGACTGGAAAAACGGGGAGAAGGTCTTCACCGATCCCAAGCGGGGTAACTGCTACGCCTGCCACGCCGGGGTCGCCAGCGAGGTGGCCCACGGCACCATGGGGCCGAGCCTGACCAACTATGGGCAGCGGGGCACCTCGGAGGCGGTGGTGCGCTACACCTACGAGAAGATCTTCAACGCCTGGGCCTTCGTGCCCTGCTCCCTGATGTACCGTGGCGGGGTGCACGGCCTCTTTACCCCGGAGGAAACCGCCGACCTGGTGGCCTTTCTTCTGGACCCCGAGTCCCCCATCAACCGGAGGTGAGCCGTGAAGAGAAGGAATCGCTTAGTTTTCCTGGGTGTGCTGGCCTTGGGGGCCTTGGCGGGCTTGGGGGCCTATACGCAGCAGCAGAAGCCCTTGGATCCCTTTGAGGAGGCCATGCGCCAGCGGCAGATGTACCTGGAGACCTTCGGCGTGCTCCCGGGGGATCTTTTTGTGGAGGAGGGGAAGGAGCTCTTCTTCCGCAAGGGGCCAAGCGGCAAGACCCTGGAGGAGTGCGACTTCGGCAAGGGGAAGGGAGTTTTGGAGGGAGTCTACGCCATCCTTCCCAAGTACTTCTCCGACAGCAAGCGGGTGGAGGACCTGGAAACCCGGGTGTACACCTGCATGCAGACCGTACAGGGGTACAAGCCGGCGGAGATCAAACGGGACGAGGTTAGGGCCATCACCACCTATATCGCTTCCTTCTCCTCCAAGGCCAAGATCCAGGTGGTGCCCAAGCACCCGGCGGAGCTGGCCATGTACAACCTGGGGCGGGAGCTTTGGTACACCCGCGCCGGGGCCCGGGACATGAGCTGCGCCATCTGCCACGACCAGTATGCCGGCCAGAGGGTACGGCTTTCCCCGGTGCGGAGCCCCAAGCAGGGTCTGGGCAATGAGTGGCCCGCCTACCGCTTTGAGGAGGACCGGCTCTACACCATGGAGGACCGCATTAACTTCTGCTACGAGTCCATCGCCATTCCCAAGCCGGAGTTCTACTCGGATGTCCACATCGCCCTGACCGTGTACATGCTGGCCGAGGCCACCAAGGCCGGGCACTCCTTTGAGGAGCTGCCCTTCTTCACCCGCTAGCCATGCGCCGCCGCCACCTCCTTGCCCTTCTTCCCCTCCTTCCCCTGGCCCGGGCCCAGGGGGGAGGGGGGGCGGGGGGGGACTGGGTGAAGGCCTTTGGGGAGTTCCTCAAGCGCGTGCCCCCCGCCAGCTATCTGGTGTATCCCACCGAGGCCAAGGACCTCCTCCTCTTTGATCCCTTTATCCTGGACGTGCGCACGGAGGAGGAGCGGAAGAAGGGGTATATACCGGGTTCGGTGCACATCTACGCCGGCCAGGTGCCCGATCGCCTTCATGAGCTACCCAAGGACAAGGAGGCCCTGATCCTGGTCTACTGCAACTCGGGCAGCGTTTCGGCGGTGGTGGCCGCATATTTGCAAGCGCTTGGCTACAAGAATGCCAAGAACATCGCTCACGGCTTTAAGGGCTGGCTGGACGCCGGCCTAGAAGTGGAAGGAGGTTCGCAATGAGGAAGCTTTTGGCTCTGGTGGCCCTTTTGGGGTTGGGTTTGGCGCAGTCTTTGGTGGTGGAGGTTAAAGGCTCCCTGGAAGAGGTGGAGGCCAAGACCCTCTCCGCCCTGAAGTCCGTGGGCCTCGAGGCAGACCGGGTTCTAAACCTGGGGGAGCAGGTGCGGCAGGTGACGGGCCCGGGTTTCCCCGAGTACCGCCTGGTGGTGCTGAAGCCGGATAAGGGAAGCATCGAGGCGGTTTCCAAAAATCCCATGGCCGCCATCGTCCTACCTCCCACGGTCTTCATCACCGGCCAGGGGAACAGCTTCACGGTGGGCACTTTTGACGGGCGCCTCCTCTTCTCCATGCTACAGGTGTACGGGGGTGAGGTGGAGCGGTTGGTGTGGCGCCTCGAGGCGGCCCTGGGACGGCTTGGCATCGTGAAGCGCCTGCCCCCCGCCCATGATGCCCGATCCCGCTAGCGGCATGATGCCTGCCCTCATGTACCGGGTGCCCTCCGCCAAGGTGGAGGATGTGGTGCTCATGGTGGAAACGGAGCTCACCTCCAACGGGCTTAACCTTTTGCCCAACGTGAAGGTGGGCCCGGTGACCGTGATCATGCCCTGCAAGAGCGAATGGGCTCGGATCATGTTCCTCACCCAGCCTGCGGGAGGTTTCGCCGCTCCTTGCCGCTTCTTTGCCATGCAGATGGGTAATGACGTCCTGGTGGGTGCCATCGAGCCCATGCTCATGACCATCATGCCCGGTGTGATGGGCACGCCGGCGGTGGCCATGCTCCAGGAGGCCCGCCGGGTCATGAGCCAGATCCTGGAAGCTACGGGCGGGACTCCTTACCGCCCTGGCCGATAAGAGGCTGGCCAAGAAGAAGGAGGGAGTATGAGCAAGGTCAGTCGGCGTCAGGTCCTCAAGACGGGGGCGGCTTTGGCCGCTGCCGGGGCGATCTCGAGCCCAGCCTTCGCCCAGGAGTTCTACAGCCGCCCGGCCACCCTTCTTCCCCGCACCCGCAAGCCGCGGGTGGTGGTGATCGGGGGCGGCTGGGGTGGCACCACGGTGGCCCGGAAGCTGGTCCAGTCCGGGGTGGATGTGGAGGTGGTGCTCGTCGAGCAGAAGCCCATCTTCATGTCCTGCCCCATGTCCAACCTCTTCCTGGCCGGGGTCAAGCCCCTGGAGTGGTTGGTCTTTGACTACACCAACGTGGTTAAGGACGGGGTGATCTTTGTCCAGGAGAGGGTTTTGGACATCAATCGGGACCGCCGCCTGGTGCGGACCACCGGGGGATACCTGGCTTATGACTTCTTGGTCCTGGCCCCGGGCATCGACTACATGTACGAGGCCATCCCCGGCTACGCCGAGGCGAAGCACCTCATGCCCGTGGGCTTTAAGCCCTTTGAGCACGTAGCCTTGCGCCGTATACTGGACCAGTTCGATGAGACGGGTGGGGAGATCGTCATGTACATTCCCAACCCTCCCTACCGTTGTCCCCCGGGGCCCTACGAGCGGGCGGCCATGCTGGCTTGGCGGCTCAAGACCAAGGGGGTTAAGGGGAAGCTTATCGTTTTGGATGCCAACCCCCAACCTATCTCCAAGGCCCCGGGCTTCCTGGCCGCCTACAACGAGCTTTACAAGGACTACCTGGAGTACGTTCCCAACACCCGGATCACCGGCCTGGACTACGGGAAGAAGGTGGTGAAGACGGAGCTCGGGGACGTGCCCTTCACCTTGGCCAACATCATTCCTCCCATGAAGGCGGGGGAGCTGGTGCGCACCGCAGGCCTGGGGGAGCGCTGGGCCAACGTGAAGATCCCCTACTTCCTCTCGGAGAAGGACGACCGCGTCTACCTGGTGGGGGACATCACCGGGAACACCCCTTACCCCAAGAGCGGCATGGTGGCCTACGTTTCCGGCACCATCGTGGCCCGGCACCTGGCAGAACGGCTTAAAGGTAAGCCCCTGGCGGAGATTCCCCCGGAGCTTCCCCACAACATCTGCTACTCCTTCGTGGACAAGGAGGAGGCCATCTGGGTGGCGGCCAACTACTCCTGGGACGAGGCGGCCAAGCAGATCAAGTCCCAGGGCTCCGTGGACAACCAGCGTTCGGCGGCCAACGGCACCGCTGCCATCGGCTGGGCCACGGGCATTTGGAACGACATGTTCGGCCCGGCCTAAGGGTTTTCCCCCGCCCCCATTAGGGGCGGGGTTTTTTGTGGCCTAGAAATACCATAGGAGGGTATATGGACCGAAGGAAGTTCTTCCGGCTTTTGGGCGCAGGAGGCGTGCTGGGCTTGCTTAAGGCCAGGGCCCAGACGCCCCCTTGGGACGAGGAAACCTTTGCCCCCATGAAGACCCTGGGGGCTCCCCTTTCCGAGTACGGCCAAAGGAGCCCCTTTGAGGAGGGAGTGGTGCGCTACATCTCCCCCAACCTTCGTACCCGCCACTCCGGGGCCGACTTCGCTCCCCTGGAGAAGCTGGAAGGGGTTATCACCCCCAACGGCCTCCATTTTGAGCGGCATCACGGAGGGGTGCCCCAGGTGGATCCGGCCAAGTACCGCCTCGTGATCCACGGGATGGTGGAAAGGCCCTTGGTCTTCACCTTGGAGGACCTAAAGCGCTTCCCGTCCGTGACCCGCACTTACTTCATTGAGTGCGCCGGAAACGGGCAAAACGGCTACCGCAACCCCCCGGACCCCAACCTCACCGCCACCCGAAGCCGGGGCCTGGCCTCCAACGCCAGCTGGACGGGGGTTCCCTTGGCTTTGCTCCTCAAGGAGGCGGGGGTGAAGCCCGGGGCCAAGTGGCTCATCCCCGAGGGCATGGATGCCGCCGCCTACACCCGCTCCCTGCCCCTGGAGAAGGCCATGGAGGACGTGCTGGTGGCCTACGCCCAAAACGGCGAGGCCTTGCGCCCCGAGCAGGGTTATCCCGTGCGCCTGGTGGTGCCGGGCTGGGAGGGAAGCATCCAGGTGAAGTGGCTGAGGCGCATCCTGGTCACCGACCTTCCCGCCATGGCCAAGGATGAAACCAGCGAGTACACCGACGTGATGGCGGATGGTAAGGTGCTGGCCTTCACGTGGGTTATGGACCCCGAGTCCATCATCACCTACCCCTCGGGCTTGCAGCAGATCAAGCCGGGCTTCCACGAGATCCGCGGCCTGGCCTGGAGCGGGTACGGGCGGATCACCAAGGTGGAGATCTCCTTCGACGAGGGAAAGACCTGGCGCCAGGCCACCCTGGAACCCCCGGTGGAGCGCTATGCCTTCGTGCGCTTCAAGATGCCCTGGCACTGGGATGGCAAGGAGGTGGTCCTCTGGAGCCGGGCCTGGGACGAGAAGGGGAACACCCAGCCCACCCGGGAGGAGTTCTTCAAGAAGTGGGGCAGGAACAACCGCTACCACTACAACGCCATCCAGGCCTGGCGCATCCTGCCCGACGGCCGGGTGGTGAACGGGGATAGGCCCTTGGGCCAGCAGGCGTTTGGACCCGTGGGGGGTTGCGACGGGGAGGTGTTTGATGGTTAAGCGCATCCTGGTTCTTTTGGCCCTTTTGGGCCTGGCGGTGGGAGCCCGGTACAACCTGGGCACCCCTATCTCCGAGGAACTGGCGGCCCAGTATGACATCAGGCCGGTGGTCCTCCCCGACGGCCGGGGGCTTCCCCCGGGGGAGGGGAGGGTGGAGGAAGGAGAGCGGATCTATGCGGAAAAGTGTGCTTCCTGCCACGGGGCCCGGGGGGAGGGGTACCCCTTCAACCGGCTGGTGGCCGAGCCCTTCCCCATCACCCCTGCCACCGAGCCAGCGGAGTTTGCCATCGGCAACTACTGGCAGTACGCCACCACCCTTTACGACTACATCCGGCGGGCCATGCCCTTTGGGGCGCCCGGTACTCTTACTAATGAGGAGGTTTACCACCTGGTGGCCTTCCTCCTCTACATGAACGGGATCATAGATGCCCACGAGCCCATCAACCAGAAGACCCTGCCCCAGGTGAGGATGCCCGCTCGGGAGCTTTTGGATCTGGACCCTGAGACCAAGCGCCGTTTTCCCTGGCTCACCTTGCCCTAGGATGGAGGCATGAGCGTTTCTCTGGCGGCGGCCTTTCTGGCGGGGGTGCTCTCCTTCCTCTCCCCTTGCGTCCTTCCCCTGGTGCCCACCTACCTGTTCTACCTGGGGGGAGAACGGGGGCGCCCCCTTTTCAACGCCCTTTTCTTCGTGCTGGGCTTCGGGATGGTCTTTTTCCTCCTGGGTTTACCCTTTACCCTGGTGGGCGGACTTCTGTTTGAGCACCGCCAGACCCTGGCCCGGGTGGGGGGGGTGATCCTGATCCTCTTCGGCCTGTACATGCTGGGCCTGAGGCCCAGGTGGGGGGTGAACCTCCGCTACGAGGGGGAAACAGGGCGCCCCCTGGGGGCTCTGCTCCTGGGAGCCAGCCTGGGCTTGGGCTGGACCCCTTGCATCGGGCCCATCCTGGGGGCCATTCTCACCCTGACGGCGGTGGGGGGTGGGGTGGAGCTTCTTTTGGCCTATATCCTGGGCCTGGCGGTGCCCTTTTTGTTGGTGGCCCTTTTCGCCGACCGGCTTAAGGGGTGGCTGAGGAGGGCCGGGAAGCTTTCCCACTACGTGGAGTTGCTGGCGGGGGTGGTGCTCCTGGTGGTGGGGATTTTGCTTGTCACGGGGACCTACACCGCCTTGAACTCTTTTTTCCTCCGGATTACGCCGGAGTGGCTGCAGAAGAACTTGTAGGGGTGAGGGAACCTCGGGGGTCTTTTCCTCTAAGAGGGACGAATGGCCCCCGAGGATACCCCTAAACTGGTATAGGCATGTTGCTTCGCTTGCAGGGGATCTCCAAGCGCTTCGGCCGGGACTGGGTGGTCCGGGACCTTTCCTTTACCCTGGAGCGGGGGGAAGTGGTGGCCCTCTTGGGGCCCAACGGCTCGGGGAAGACCACCCTCTTGCGCCTCATGGCCGGGCTTCTCAAGCCCACCCGGGGGCAGGTGGAACGGGCGGGCAGGACCCTTTTCCTGCCCAACCCCCCGGCCTTCCACCGCCACCTTACCGCCCGGGAGCACCTCCTTTACGACCTGGCCTTCCACCACCAGGGCAAAGAACCTGAGGAAGCCCTGGATCGCTTTGGCCTGCCCGGGGACCTTCCCCTTTACGCCTTCTCCAGCGGCATGAAGAAGAGGCTCGCCTTGGCCCGGCTTACCCTTCTCTTCCCCGATATCTGGCTGTTGGACGAGCCCGAAACCGCCTTGGACAAAGGGGGGAGGGAGCTTCTTCTTGCCACCTTGGCCGAGGCCCGGAAGAAGGCAGGGGTGGTGCTGGCCACCCACGACCGCACCCTGGCCGAGCGGGTGGCGGACCGCACCCTGGAGCTGGGGGTGGCATGAAGCTTCCCGTGGAAGGGTGGCCCGAGGCTGCCGAGCAGGGTAGGGTAGGGGTGGTGCGCCGGGTGGTCTTGCTGGCCTTAAGGGATCTTCGCCTCGAGGTGCGCGACCGCTCGGGGCTTCTTTCCATCCTGGCCTTTTTTGCGGTGATGCTCTTCATCATGGCCTTGGCCTTGGGGCCGGAGGAGGAGCCCTTGCGCCGGGCTGCCCCCGGGGTGCTTTGGGTGGCCTTGGCCTTCGGGAGCACCCTGCTTTCCACCCGGGCCTTTGCCCTCGAGGTGGAGGAGGGCACCTTGGACGACCTCCTCCTGGCTCCCGGGGGCAAGGAGTGGATCTACTTCGGCAAGCTTCTTTTCCAGATGCTCCTTCTCCTACCCCTGGCTGCCCTTGCCCTTTTGATGGCGGCGGGCCTCTTCTACCTGCCCCTGGAGCGCCTTTTCCCCCTCTTCCTGACCCTGGTCCTGGGGGTCTTGGGCTACGCCAGCGTGGCCACCTTTTACGCCGGTCTTCTGGCCCGGCTCCGGGGACGGGAGGTGCTTTTGCCCCTGCTCCTCTTCTCCTTGGTGGTCCCCGTGGTCCTGGCCTCGGTGCGGGCCACCACGGGCCTGGCGGAGGGCCTTCCCGTGGCGGAGATCTCCGATTGGTGGCAGCTTCTTTTGGTCTTTGATGTGGTCTACCTCACCGCCAGTGCCCTCCTTTTCCCGGTGGTTATGGAAGGTTAGGTTTGGCGGTATGGAGGCCACAGATTTTTAACCCTTCCCTTGGCTATGCTAGGGGTCATGGAGGTACAAGCATGCTGAAGGTTGCGCAACCCGACCGCCCGGACGCCCTCACCTGGGTTTTCCTGGGGCTGGGGCTTCTGCTCCTCCCCGTGGGGCTCTACCTGGCCCTTTCCGCTCCCCCCGACGTGAACCAGGGGTATCTGGCCCGCATCATGTACCTGCACGTGCCCGGGGCCTGGCTTGGCTATCTGGCCTTCTTCGTCACCTTCCTCTACTCCCTCCTCTACCTCGTCCGCCAGGATCCCCGCCACGACCGGGTGGCCAGCTCAAGCGCCGAGATCGGCCTGGTCTTCATGGGGCTGGCCCTGGTGACAGGGATGCTCTGGGCCCGGCCCACCTGGGGGGTCTACTGGACCTGGGAGCCCAGGCTCACCACCACCGCCATCCTCTTTGCCGTCTATGTGGGCTACTTTCTCCTCAGGGGGGCCATCGAGGACCCCGAGCTGAGGAGAAAGGCGGCGGCGGCGGTGGGCATTCTTGGCTTCATCAACGTGCCCATCAGCTACATGTCGGTGAAGTGGTGGCGGAGCCTGCACCAAACCCAGTCCATCGACCTCACCACGGGGAAGATCCACATGGACCCCGCCATGCTCCAGGCCCTCCTCTTCAACCTCCTCGTCTTCACCCTCCTCTACCTGGGCTTCGTGCGCTTCCGCTCCCTGTTGGCCGCTTTGGAGGCCAGGAAGGAGGAGGCATGAGCGAGGTCTTCGTCACCTGGGTCTATGCCCTCACCTACCTCACGGTCTTCGGCTACCTGGCCTACCTCTTCTGGCGCTACCGGAGGGCAAAATGAGGGCCAAGTACCTGATCGGACTCGGGGTCATCCTGGGGGCCTTGGCCTACCTCATCTTCGGCGGCCTGGGGCAGAACCTGGTCTACTTCCTCACCCCCTCCGAGTACCTGCAGGATCAGGGGCGCTACCAGAACCGTCCCGTGCGCCTGGGGGGCTTGGTCAAGCAGGGCACGGTGCACTACGACAAGGATCAGCTGGAGCTCCGCTTCATCCTCACCGATGGGGTGGCGGAGGTGCCCGTGGTGCACAAGGGCACGCCCCCGGGCATGTTCAAGGAGGGGCAGGGGGTGGTGGTGGAGGGCCGCTTCCGGGAAGGGGTCTTCCACGGCACCAACCTCCTGGTGAAACACTCCGAGACCTACCAGGCTCCCAAGGCGGGCTGGACTCCGGAGGAAGTGCGCAAGCTCATTGAGGAGGCCAAATGACCCCTGCTCTGCTGGGCAACCTGGGCGTCAGCCTGGCCCTGGCCTTTAGCCTTTTGGGCCTGGCTCTTTCCCTCCTCGCCTACCACCAGGGGGACGGGCGCTTCCTGACAGGGGCCAAGGCCTTGGTCCTTCCCGCCTTCCTGGCGGCCTTGACGGCCTTCTTGGCCCTGGAATGGGCCCTTCTCACCCACGACTTCAGCCTGGCCTACGTGGCCCGCAACCACTCCACCCAGGATCCCCTCTGGGTTACCCTGGTGACTCCCTGGGCGGCCCTCGAGGGGAGCATCCTCCTTTGGGGCCTGCTGCAAACCCTCTACACCCTTTTGGCCAGCCGCAAACCCCTGGACCCCTGGCGGGCTTCCTTGGTTTTGGCGGTACTTTTCGGCGTCCAGGTCTTCTTCTTCGGAGTGATGGCCACCATCGCCAGCCCCTTCCAAACCCTGCCCAACCCGCCAGCGGATGGCAATGGGCCCAACCCTCTCTTGCAGAACCATTGGATGATGGCCGTCCACCCGGTCCTCATGTACCTGGGCTTCGTGGGCCTGAGCGTGCCCTTCGCCTATGCGGTGGCGGCCATGGTGGTGCGTCGCTACCAGACCTGGGTGGGGGAGACCCGGTGGTGGACCCTGATCGCCTGGGGTTTCCTCACCGCCGGGAAGGTGGCGGGGATGTGGTGGAGCTACGAGGTCCTGGGCTGGGGTGGGTACTGGGCCTGGGACCCGGTGGAAAACGCCAGCTTCATCCCCTGGCTGTTGTCCACCGCCTTTTTGCACACCGCCATCGTCCAGGAGACCCGGGGGGCCTTTAAGGCCTGGAACTTCGCCTTTGTCACCCTGGCCTTCGCCGCCACGGTGCTGGGGACCTTCCTCACCCGGAGCGGGGTGATCCAGTCGGTCCACGCCTTTGCCGAGGGGCCGGTGGGGCCTGCCTTCCTGGGCTTCTTCCTCCTGGTTACTGGCTTGGGGCTTGGCCTTCTTTCCCGGGTCAGCCGGGAGGTGCGGGACACCGCGGTTTTCCGGCTCCTTTCCCGGGAAGGGGCCCTTCTCCTCGGGGCCTTTTTCTTCGCCGGATGGGCCTTGGTGGTGGTGCTCGGCACCTTCTATCCCCTTTTGGTGGAGGCCTTCACCGGGGCTAAGGTGAGCGTGGGGGCCCCTTTCTTCAACCAGGTTTCCGCTCCCATTGGGGTGGGTATCCTCCTCCTCATGGGGGTAGGGCCCATTTTGCCCTGGCGGAGGCCTAGGGCGGAGGTTTTCCGAAACCTCTACATGCTCCTGGCTGTCCTTCTCCTGGGTACCCTGCTTGGGCTTCTTCGGGGCTATACCTTCGGGGCTTCCCTGGCGGTGGGGCTTTTCCTCTACAACACCGCCGCCATCCTCCTCCTGGTGCGGGAGGGGGTGCTGGCCCGCCTTAGGGCAGGGCTTTCCCCCTGGGGATTTTTGGAAAACCGCAGGCGGGTGGGAAGCCTGTTGGTCCACTTCGCCGTGGCCCTCATGGGCCTCGGCATCGCCTTCAGCCAGACCTACCGCCTGGAAAGCGAGAAAACCCTCTACCGTGGGCAGGCCTGGGAGGTGGGCGGAGTGCGCATGGAGTTCCTGGGGGTGCGGGCCTTGGACGAGGGGAGGCGGTTTGCCGTGGAGGCTTCCTTGCGCACGGACCGCTTCGGGGAGGTGCGGCCAAGGCTTCACTTTTACCCGCAGATGAACTCCCCCTTACCGGCCCCCAAGGTGGTCTACACCCCGGGCAACGACTACTACTTCCTCCTCATGGACTTTGACCGGGAGAAGGGGGAGTGGGCCTCCATCCGCCTCATCGTTACCCCCCTGGTCTTCTGGATGTGGGTGGCGGGGGGGCTTCTGGCCCTGGGAACCCTGTACATCCTTTGGCCGGCGGCGGGGCGGGAGGAGGTTAAGGGGGTGAGCCCAGCGTGAGGTTTCCCGCAGGGAACAGCTTGAGGAGCTGGCTATGGCTCCTTGTGGTCTTGGCCCTGGGGGGGCTTTTCTACTGGGGGATGCAGCGAAACCCCAAGGAGCTTCCCTCGGTGCTGGCCAAGGAGCGCCGTCCGGCCCCGGACTTCACCCTGCCGGTGCTTTCCCCTTACCAAGAGGAATGGGGGAAAACCTTCAAGCTTTCCGACCATCTCGGTGGGAAGCCCATCGTGCTCAACTTCTGGGCCAGCTGGTGCTACCCTGCCTGCTACGAGGAGGCTCCGGTCCTCGAGGCCACCTGGCGCCGGCATAGGGACCAGGTACTTTTTGTGGGCATCAACACCCAGGACAAGGAGGGGGATGCGTTGCGCTTCATAGAGCAGTTTGGCCTCACCTTCCCCCAGGTCTTTGACCCCAGGGGCCGGGTGGGGGTGGACTACGGGATGTACGGGGTCCCGGAGACCTTCGTTATCGACCGGGAGGGCCGGGTGGTGGTCCGCCACGCCGGGGCCATCGATCAGACCACCTTGGAGCAATACCTGAAGGAGGTGTTGCCATGAGGGTTTGGGCGCTTTTGTTCTTCCTGGCCCTAGGGGTTTGGGCCCAGGAAAACCCAGCCTCCCCACCCCCTGATCTCTCCCCCGAGGTCTTCGCCATCGCCCGGGAGCTTCGTTGCCCCGTGTGCCAGGGGGAGTCGGCAGCGGAGAGCAACTCCGGGGTGGCGGTGGAGATGCGGCGGATTATCGCCGAGATGCTTCAAGAAGGGAAGACGGAGGAGGAGATCAAGGCCTTCTTCGTGGACCGGTACGGGGAGTGGATCCTCTACGAGCCTCCCAGGCGGGGAGTGACCCTTTGGGTCTGGGTGTTGCCGGTTTTGGGTCTGGTCCTTTTGGGCTTGGGGCTTTTCGCCTACTTCCGGCCCAAGAAACCCCTGCCGCCTGAGCTTCTGGAGGAGGCGGAGCGCCGGCTTAAGGAGCCTCCCGCATGATGGCCACCCTTATCTTTCTGGTTCTATTTTTTCTTGGTCTCTACTTGGCTTTAAGGCCTCTTCGGGGGCCCCGGGAACCCTTCCCCGAGCCTCCTCGGCGGGAGGAGCTTCTCAAGGAGCTCGAGGTCCTGAAGGAGGAGGTGCAGAGCCTGGAAGGGGAGGAGAAGAAGCTGGCCATGGCCCGGATGGTGGAGCTGGAACGGGCCTTGGACGGTTGGCGCCCCCCTAAGCCTCGTCCCTTCAATCCCTGGCCCGTGGCCCTAGCCCTGGGGGTGGTGGTCCTGCTGGGGGTAGGGCTTTGGCGCTACACCCTGCCCAGGCTTCCCGGGGAGACTACGGTGACCGCCCGGGCCGAAGCCCGGGAACTTAAGGCGCTTCAGGACAAGGCCAGGCGCACCGGGGAGGTGGCGGACCTCCTGGCCTGGGGAAGGCGGGCCTATGAGCTCAAGGCCTTTGACCAGGCGGCGGAGGCCTACCTGGCGGTGCTTAAGAAGGATCCCACCAACATCGAGGCCGTGCGGCGGGTGGGGATCCTCCTCTTCATGGGGGGGCGGCTGGAGGAAGCCCAGATGTTCTTGGAGATCGCCCAGCACGCTGACCCCAAGGCCGCGGAGGGCTGGCTTTTCCTCGGGAACATTTACTTCCAGAAGGGCCAGGCGAAGGAGGCCATCGCCGCCTGGGAAAAGTATCTGGAGGTGGGCGGGGAGGCCAGGGAAAGGGTGGAGGGCCTCATCGCCATGGCCCGCGCCCAGGCCCAGGGGGGAACGGACGGGAAAACGGTCTACCAGGCCCGCTGTGCCGCCTGCCACGGAGCCGAGGCCCAGGGGGGAGTGGGGCCCAGGCTTAAGGGAAACCCCATCCTGAAAGCCCCTGAGGCGGTGAGGGAGATCGTGCTCAAGGGCCGGGGCCAGATGCCGGCGGTGCCCTTAAGCGAGGGGGAGCTGAAGGCCCTTCTGGACTACCTATCCGGCCTATGAGGCGGCGGGACCTTGTCTTCTACATCCCGGTGGCGGTGGCCGGGGGGTTTTTCCTCTGGTTTGGGGTGCGCACCTATAACCTCCGCTTCCGCCCAAGGCCAGGGGTAGGAGAGCCCACCTGGAAGGGGGGGCCGAAGGTGGCGGTGGCCCGGCGGGGGGAGCTTGCCGTGTGGCAGGCGAAGCCCTTTGAGTATCCCTTGCCCTTAGGGCCCTTGAAGGCCTTTCTCCTCCGCCTGCCCGAGCCGGTTTTGGGGGGGCTTTCCCTGGGGGAGGAACACTACCTGGCCGTAAGCCGCATCTGCACCCACCAGGGTTGCACCGTGAACTATGTGCCCGATCCCGAGGCGGCTTCTATCCTCTATAACTTCCGCTACGAAAGACCCTTTTTGGGCTGCCCCTGCCACTTTGGGGCCTTTGACCCTCTCCTTGGGGGGAAGGCGGTGTACGGGCCCCCCCGCTACCCCCTGCCCCGCTTGCGCCTCGAGGCGGAAGGGGACACCCTCTACGCCACGGGGCACGAGGTGCCCTTGAGGCCCATGGAGGGTTCTTAGTCGGCAAGCCGTACTCGCACGAAGCGGTCCTTCCCCCGCTGGAGTATGCGGGGGCGGGAGAGGTCCACCTCGAGGCCCGCATCCTCTATAAGCTCCCCATCCAGCCTGAGGCCCCGGTTCTGGATGAGCCTTCGGGCCTCGGCGTTGGAAGGGGTGAGGCCTGCCAGGGTGAAAAGCCTCGCCACCCAGATGCGCCCCTCCTTGAGCTCGGAGGCGGGGATGACCACCTCGGGGATGTTCTCGGGAATGGCTCCCTTGGCCACCTGGTCGTAGCGTGCCTCCGCCTGGCGCACGGCTTCCGGCCCGGCTTCCTTGTCCTTGCCCAGGGCTTCAAAGCTGTAGCCAAGGCTTTCGTAAAAGGCCCGGTCGATGCGGGCAGGGATGGTGGGGAGGGCGTAGGCGGCGGTGAGGAGGCGGGCCAGGACCCGGTGAGCGGGGACGGGACCCGCCTTTAGAAGGGTTTGGATCTCGGCCTCCTCCAGGTCGGTAAGGAGGCGGAAGTAGCTTTCCAGAAGGGCGTCGGGCACCCACATGAGCTTCTTGAACATCACCTCGGGGGGCTCCGCCACCCCAATGTAGTTGTCCAGGCTCTTGCTCATCTTCTCCCGCCCGTCCAGGCCCACCAAAAGGGGCATGAGGAAGGCCACCTGGGGGGGTTGGCCGTAGGCCCGTTGCACCTCCCGGCCCACCAGGAGGTTGAACTTCTGGTCTGTGCCCCCCATCTCGATGTCCGCACGGATGGCCACGGAGTCGTAGGCCTGGGCGAAGGGGTAGAGGAACTCGTGCAAGGAGATGGGGATGCCCTCCTCGTAGCGCTTCTTGAAGTCCTCCCTCTCCAGCATCTGGGCCACGGTCATGAGGGAGGTGAGGCGCACCACCTCCTTGAAGGTGAGGCCTTCCAGCCACTCGGAGTTGTAACGGAGTTCAAAGAGGTGGGGTTCCTGCCTGAGGATCTTCCCCGCCTGCTCCACGTAGGTTCTGGCGTTTTCCCGGGTTTCCTCGAGGGTCAGGGGAGGGCGGGTCTTACTCCGCCCGGAGGGATCCCCGATCATGCCCGTGAAGTCCCCGATGATGAGCACCACCTTGTGCCCAAGCTCCTGGAACTGGCGCATCTTCCTCAGGACCACCGCATGCCCCAGGTGCAGGTCGGGCCGGGTGGGGTCGGCCCCCAGCTTGACCACCAGCGGACGGTCCTCCTTTAGCTTTAGGAGGAGTTCCTCCTCGGGGATGATCTCCTCGGCCCCCCGCTTGAGGAGGGCCAAGGCTTCTTCCGGAGAAGGCTTGGTGTCGGCGCCTGCCATGAGCCCAAGTATACTTAAGGCAATGCGGACCCTGCTCCTTTTGGCCCTGCTGGCCCTTGGCCTTTACTGGTATGCGGAGCGGTATGGCCTGGCCGTGGGCTACCCTCCTTTCCTGCCGGTCTTCTACTGGAAGTACACCGGGGAGGCCCAGTACCCCATCCGGGTGAGCGGCCTTTACGATGCGGTGAAGGTCAAGGTGTCCGGGGACCTCGAGGAGGGGCGGCTTTCCGTGGCCCTTCTCCGGGACGGGCGTGTGGTGGGGGAAAGGGTCTACTCGGGGAGCTTCCAGGAGGAGGCGCGGTTTCCCGCAAGCCCCGGGGAGTACCTCCTCCGCTTCCAGCTTCAAGGAGCCAAGGGCCGGGTGCGCTACGACTGGGTCACCACCAAGTTTGCCCCTTGAGGCGGGGTATGCTACACTTAGGCCTGGTCTGCCCCTGGGGGGCACGAGGGGAAAACGATGGCAGAGAAGAAGCCCAAGAAGAACCTTTCCGCTCTGAAGCGGCACCGGCAGTCCTTGAAGCGTAGGCTTCGCAACAAGGCCAAGAAGTCGGCCATCAAGACCCTGAGCAAGAAGGCCGTGCTTCTGGCCCAGGAGGGCAAGGCCGAGGAAGCCTTGAAGATCATGCGCATGGCGCAGAGCCTTATCGATAAGGCGGCCAAGGGGTCCACCTTGCATAAGAATGCCGCTTCCCGGAAGAAGTCCCGGCTGATGCGCAAGGTGCAGAAGTACCTCTCTGCGGTGAGCGCCTAGGAGGACGGGGATGGGCAAAGGCGACCGTCGCACCCGTAGGGGTAAGATCTGGCGGGGCACCTACGGCAAGTACCGCCCGCGCAAGAAGAAGTAATCCTCCACTAAACCTGGGCCTTGGGGGTTTCCTCGAGGTGTTCCCCTTTGGGGAAGCACGCGAGGTGTTCCCCTTTGGGGAAGCACGCTAGGCTCCCTCTTCTTTTTCCATCTCCCAGGTGAGGTCCCTGAGGAGCCAGCCCCGGCCCGGGGGGGTAAGCTCCCCCGAGGCCAGGGCCTGCACCAGGTAGCGGCGCACCAGGCTCACGGGCACCCCCGAGGCGATTACCTCCCCCAGGTTGCGGGTGCCGTCCAGGAGGGCCTGGATTGACTCGAACTCCTCCAGGGTCTTGCCCTTTCTTCCCTGGTATTTGATGCGCAGGGCATACCAGGCGTAGCGGCGGAGGGGGTAGAGGTCGCCTTCCCGCACTCCCATATAGGCCCTTTCCATGGCGATGAGGAGGGGAACACCCCAGGCTTTGGCGGCGGCCCGCACGCTCTTCCCACCCTGGAATACCTCGTAGGGAGGTTGGGGGCGGATGGCCTCGAGGACCCGGCTGGGAGAGTCCACCAGGGTACGGAACCGGTCCCACTCGTCGTTTACCCGGGCCCATTCCCCGAGAAGGGCGGAGAAGGGCATCAGGGGGGGGTCCGGGATAGCCGGGCCCACGCTAAAGCGGAAGGCTCCTTCCCCTGGGTGCAGGGGGAAGGTGAAGAGGGCCTCGAGGCCCTCCCAATCCAGGATGGCAGCTCCCACCACCTCCCCTCCGGAAAACCGCAAGGAGAGGGGCAGGGGGCCTACGGAAAGCTCCAGGATTCCCGAGCGCCGATGGCCGTGAATAAGCTCCAGAAGCTCCACCAGAGGGATAGCCTTCAGGTTTCCTTCCAAAAGAATCCCTCCCCTATCCGCAAGACCAAGGTACGCCCTTCTCCCCGGTGGGCCTCGAGGGCCCCAGCTACTTTTTCTATATCCTCTTCCCGGACCAAGGCGGCCAAGGTGGGTCCGGCCCCGCCCACGAAGGCCGCCAAGGCCCCGGCTTTCAAGGCGGCTTCAATGGCTTCCAGGACCCCGGGCATCAGGTGGGCCCGGTGGGGCTGGTGGAGGCGGTCCCGGCAGGCTTCCCGTAGAGCCTCGAGCCTTCCTGAGTAGAGGGCAGCAGGCCAAAGGGCACTGCGGGCCAGGTTGAACACCGCATCCTTTAAGGGAACCTTCTCGGGCAAGGCCGCCCGGGCCAGGGGGGTGGGCACTTCGTAAGGGGGTATGGCCAGGACAAAGTAGACCCCCTGGGGCCTGGGAAGGGGGATGGCCAGGGGGGGATCGGCCAGGGCGGCCACGAACCCCCCGTAAACTGCCGGAGCCACATTGTCGGGGTGGCCCTCCAAGCTAGCGGCCACCTGGAAAACTCCTTCCCGCCCCAGCCTTCCCCCCGAGTACTGGTCCGCCAGGGCTACCCCGGCTACCAGCGCGGCGGAGGAACTTCCCATTCCCCTGGCCAGGGGGATGGGGTTGAAGGCCCGGATGAGAAGGGGTTCAGGATGTAGGCCTAAAGCCCGCATCCCTGCCCGGTAACCCTGGTGGATCAGGTTGTCCTTGCCCTCCACCTGGCCCTCCCCTTGGTAGAGAAAGGTGTCCTCTCGGGCGGGCACGGCCTCCACCTCCAGGTAGAGGTCCAAGGCCACCCCCAAAGCGTCAAACCCCGAGCCCAGGTTGGCCAGGGTGGCGGGGACGTAGAGGCGCGGAAAGGATTGCATAAGCGCCAAACCTCACATCAGCATACCAGGGGGTTCCTGTTGGATCGGGCGGGAAGGGGAGATGGGTTAGCCCGTTCTCATGGCCTTCAGGGCCTGCCCTCTCAAGGAGTAGGGAAGGATGCGGGATCTTTGGGGGTTAGACCGTGCGCCACGGGGGGATGGAGCTTTCGGAAAGCACCTTCCGCGCCTTGGGCAGGGCCTCCGCTACCTCCCTGGCCAGGAGGCCCACGTCTTTTTCCTGGGCTAAAAGGTCCCCTGCCAGGCCGTGGAGGTAGACCCCGAGCCGGGCGGCGTCAAAGGGGGAAAGGCCCGCCGCCAAAAGGGCAGCGATGGCCCCGGAGAGCACATCCCCCGTTCCTCCGGTGGCCAGGGCGGGGTTGCCGGTAGGGTTCACGGAAAGGCGGCTTCCCTGGGCCACCACGGTGGGGTTCCCTTTGAGGACCACGGTGAGCCCCGTGCGTTCCGCCAGGGTCCGGGCGGCCTGCAGGGGATCCCTGGCAACCTCTTCTGGGGGCATCCCCAAAAGCCTTCCCGCTTCTCCCGCATGGGGAGTGAGGACGGTGGGTACACCCGCCTTGCGGTAGGCCTCGAGGACCTCCAGGTGCAGGGCATCGGCGTCCAGCACCGTGGGAAGCCGGGCTTCCAGGGCTTTTAGGGCCCATTCCCGGCCCCAAGGCCCTCCTCCCATCCCCACCGCCAGGGCCTCTACCCGCATGGACGGCAAGGCAGGAGCCTGGACGGGGTGGAAGACCGCCTCGAGGGGCTCCAAGGGAGTGCCTTCAGGAGCCACCAGGTGCACCAACCCCGCCCCCATGCGGTAGGCTCCCAGAGCGGAAAGCACCGGGGCCCCGGCGTAGCGAAGCCCCTCCCCCCGATAGCCTCCCAAGACCCCCACCCGGCCCACGCTTCCCTTGTGGGCCGTGAGGGGCCGCTTGGGCAGGAGGGGGAGAAGTCCTTCCGGCGTGGCGATCTCGGGAAGGTCCTCCCGCTCCACGAGGACTTTGGGCAGGCCGATGTCCGCCAGGAAGAGCTTTCCGCAGGCTTCCCGGTGGAGGAAGTGGGGCGTCTTAAAAGCAGCAAAGGCCACGGTGGCGGTGGCCTGCACGTGGGGGGAGTAGGGAAGCCCCGAGGGCAGGTCCAGGGCCAAAATGGGAAGCCCGGAGGCGTTCATCCGTTCCACCAAACCTGCATGGAAACCCTCTAAAGGGCCTTTCAACCCGGTGCCGAAGAGGGCATCCACCAGCACTTCTTCCCGGTTCCAGATGGCTTCCTCCAGGGGGCGGATCTCCAGGCCGTGGGCCTCGAGGGCCCTCCGGGCCAAAAGGGCATCCCCGCCCTGGCCTTCGGCGGCAAAGACCCGTACCGGCACCCCGGCCAGGTGGAGGTGCCGGGCCAACACCAGCCCGTCCCCGCCGTTATTCCCCTTGCCGGCGAGAACCACGGCGGGGCGGTGGCCGAAAAGCTCCTGGTAGACCCGTGCTGCCTTCATCCCCGCCCATTCCATGAGGAGAAGGGAGGGGTAGCCCACTTCCACCGCCTTCTGATCGGCTTCCCGCATGGCCTCGGGGGTGAAGAGCCGCAGGGAGGTGGTCATGAACCCCAGAATACTCCTGGTAGCATGGGCTTATGGGTTTAGAGGAGGCCCGGTCAAGGCTGAAGGAAGCCAGGCGGGTGGCGGTCCTGACGGGGGCGGGCATTTCCAAGCCCTCGGGAATTCCCACCTTCCGCGATGCCGAGGGGCTTTGGAAGGAGTTTAACCCTCTGGACTATGCCACCCCGGAAGCGTATGCCAGGAACCCGGAAAGAGTCTGGGAATGGTATGCCTGGCGCATCGCCAGGGTGCGGGAAGCCAAGCCCAACCCCGCCCATCTGGCCCTGGTGCGGCTGGAAGAGGAGGTGCTTGGGCGAGGGGGGGCGTTCCTCCTGGTGACCCAGAACGTGGACGGCCTCCACGCCTTGGCGGGAAGCCGGAACCTGGTGGAGCTCCACGGCAACATCCTCCGAGCCCGCTGTGAGGCTTGCGGGCACCGGTTCTTGCTCCCCGACCCTTTCACCCCTCCACCCTTCTGCCCCCTGTGTGGACATAGGGCCCGGCCCGATGTGGTCTGGTTTGGGGAGCTTTTGCCCGAGGGAGCGTGGGAGAAGGCGGAAAAAGCCTTTGCCGAGGCGGATGTTGCCCTGGTGGTGGGCACCAGTGCTGAGGTGGAGCCTGCGGCTTCCTTGGGACGCATTGCCTATGTGGGCGGGGCCTACTTGATAGAGGTGAACCCCGAGTCCACCCCCCTTACCCCCTTGTCCCACCTTTCCTTGCGGATGGGGGCCGTGGAGGGCTTGCAGGCCCTTTTGGACGAGGAGGGTCCGAATCCTGCCGCTTCTCCCTGACCTCCCTGCCCCGGGGTATCACGCCTCCCGACGTCCGCGGAAGACCAGGCGGAAGGGCACTTCCTTAAGACCCAGGTCCTCACCGATACGGTTTTTCAGGTAGTTCTCAAAGGCCCGGGTCACGAACTCCGGGTGGTTTACGAAGAAGACGAAGGTGGGTGGGGCCACCTCGGGCTGGGTGGCGTAGAAGATCTTCAAGGGTTTTCCCTTGAAGTTGGGAAGCTGCACCTTCGCCGTCCAGACGGAAAGCCAGCGGTTGAGCTCGGCGGTGGGGATGCGGGTGTGGTTGAGCTCGAATAGGCGCACCGCCTCGCTGAAGATCTTATCCAGGTTCTGCTTGGTGAAGGCCGAGGTGTAGACCCGGGGAAGATGCTCCAGGTGCGCAAGCTTTTCCTTGAGCTCCCGGCGCACCTTGGGGGCCTCCTCCTTCCTTACCAGGTCCCACTTGGTGATGACCAGGAGCACGGGCTTGCCCGCTTCCAGGGCGTGGTTGGCCAGCTTGAGCTCCCGGTCCCCCACCTGGAACGGGTCTACGACCAGAAGAACCACGTCGGCTTCCTCTATCGCTTTAAGGCTCCGCCTGATGGCCAGCTCCTCCACCAGGCTTTCCGGGCGCTTGCGGATGCCGGCGGTGTCCACCAGGACGAAGGGCTGGCCGCGGAAGGTGAAGTGCACGTCGATGGCGTCCCGGGTGGTGCCGGGCTCCTCCGACACGATGACCCGTTCCTCCCCCAGGATGGCGTTCAGGAGGCTGCTCTTTCCGGCATTGGGTCGGCCCACGATGGCGAGCTTGATGCCCGCCACTTCCGGCTCCGACTCGATGTGCCGAACAGGAAGCTTTTCCCAGATGGCTTCCAGGAGTTCCTCGAGGCCCCTTGCATGCTCGCTGGAGGTGGGGATGGGATCGCCGAAACCCAGGGCGTAGAGGGAGCCCAGGTAGTGCTCGTGCTTGGGGTCGTCCACCTTGGTGGCCACCAGGATCACGGGCTTACCCTTCTTCCGCAGGTATTCCGCCACCTCATAGTCCGCCTGGGTGAGCTCTGAGCGGCCGTCCACGGCAAAGAGGACCACTTCGGCGTCTTCCAACGCCTGGTCCACTTTCTCCTGGATCTTCTTTTCCCAGCGGTCCCCCGACCAAAGCCCCCCGGTGTCCACCAGGAGGAAGCGGCCCTTCTCGGTTTCCACCACGCCTTCCTTGAGGTCGCGGGTAACCCCGGGAACATCGGCCACCACCGCACTCCTTTTGCCCAGGAGGCGGTTGAAGAGGCTGGACTTGCCCACGTTGGGTCGGCCTACGATGACTACCTTATGCATCCTCACCCCAGCAAACTGGGGTGGGGGAAGCCCCCACCCCGCCTTTGACCAGTCTACCACACGGGGTATACTTTCAGGGTATGCAGAAACTGGCAGGCCTGGTTTTGCGAAGCCTCGGCTGGCGGTACCATATGCCGCCTCCTCCCAGCCGGAAGTATGTGCTGATCGGTGCCCCCCACACCTCCAACTGGGATTTCCCGGTGGGCCTCCTGGCCCTATGGGCATTGGGGATTCGGGCCCGGTGGTTGGGGAAGAAGGAGCTTTTCCGGCCCCCCTTGGGCTGGCTCTTAAAGCTTCTTGGGGGTATTCCCGTGGACCGCTCCCGCCGGAACAACCTGGTGGACAGCGTGGCGGAGGTTTTCCAGCGGGAGGAGGAGATGGCCATCCTCATCACCCCGGAGGGCACCCGGGGGAAGGCACCCTACTGGCGGAGCGGCTTTTACTACATGGCCCTGAAGGCTGGGGTGCCCATTGCCCTTGGCTACGTGGACTTCCGGAAAAAGGAGGTGGGGATCGGGGGCTACCTCTGGCCTTCCGGAAACCTCAAGCAGGATTTTGAGGTCATCCGGGCCTTTTACCAGGACAAGGTGGGTTTGAGGCCCGAGAGGCAGGGCCCCATCCGCATCCGCGAGGAAGTGGAGGAGGTGGCTTAGGCAGAAGCTAGCCTCTGGCCCATCTTCTTGATAAACTTGCTTTATGGAACAACCCACCCCTTTGACGGATGCGGACCGGACCTGGGCGGCGGTGGTTCACCTGGCTCCCCTGGTGGGGTACTTCATCCTTATAGGCCAGATCCTCTTGCCCTTGGCCATCCTGCTTTGGGGTCCGAAAAGCGCCTTCGTCCAGGCCCACGCCAAGGAGTCCCTAAACGGCCAGATCAGCTACACCCTCTACGGCTTGGCCCTCCTTCTGCTAGCGATGACCGTGGTGGGGTTGGTGGTGGCGGTTCCCTTGGCGTTTGCCCTGGTGGTTCTGGTCCTTTGGAACATGATCCAGGGAGCCCTGGCAGCCGGCAGGGGAGGGACCTATGCCTATGTCCTTATCCTGCGCCTGGTGCCCTAGCTTCCAGGATCACCACCGCCAGGGCGTGGCTTTTCTCGTGGCTTAAGGAGAGGTGGGCGAAAAGGCCTTCCGCCTCGAGGCGGGCCCTTACCTTTGAGGCAAAGCGCAAGACTGGTTTCCTCCCCTCCATCCCCACCCAGACTTCCTTCCAGGAAAGGCTTTCGGGCCAGCATTTCTGGAAGGCTTCCTTGGCGGCGATCCGGGCGGCAAGGCTTGGGGCAGGGTCCTGGTGGCGGAGGGCGTAGGTTAACTCCTCCTCGGTGAAAAGCCTTTTTAGGGCTCTTCCCCCGTGCTTTTTGAGGAGCTTTCGCACCCGGTCGATTTCCACCAAATCGGTTCCGATGGCTTGAATCATGGGAGGTGAGGTTCCTGATTGTCCCCCGCCAGGGCCAGGAGCTGGCCTTCCCGGTACCCCAGGGACTTCTTTCCCTTGAGGGTCAGGTAGGCCCCGGGGGCAGGCCTTTCCGCCACAGGAGCCATAGGGCCATTTTAGCCCGGCTCCTTGAGCCAGAGGTTTTTTCGTGCTAGGGTACTCGGGTGTTGCCCAAGGCCTTCCTCTCCCGCATGGCGGAGCTTTTGGGGGAGGAGTTTTCCCTTTTCCTCAGGTCCCTTACGGAAGGGGAAAGGAGCTATGGCCTTAGGGTGAACACCCTGAAGATAACGCCGGAAGACTTTACAAGGATCGCCCCCTGGCCCTTGAGGCCCATCCCGTGGTGCCCGGAAGGGTTCTACTACCCAAAGGAGGTCCGGCCGGGGCCCCATCCCTTCTTCTACGCCGGGCTTTACTACATCCAGGAGCCAAGCGCCCAGGCGGTGGGGGTGCTATTGGACCCTCAACCTGGAGAGCGGGTTTTGGATCTGGCGGCGGCCCCCGGGGGGAAGACCACCCACCTTCTGGCCCGCATGGGGGGAAGGGGCCTTCTTTTGGCCAATGAGGTGGACGGTAAGAGGATCCGGGGTCTTTTGGAAAACGTGGAGCGCTGGGGGAGTAGGCTGGCCGTGGTGCAGGCCCCGCCCCGATCCCTTGCGGAGGCCTTTGGCCCGTACTTTCACCGGGTTCTCCTGGACGCTCCCTGCTCCGGGGAGGGAATGTTCCGCAAGGACACCGAGGTCATCCGCCACTGGGGTCCTGGGGCCCCCAGGCGGGCTTCCGAGGTGCAAAAGGGGCTTCTCTCCCAGGCGGCAAGGCTTTTGGGGCCGGGAGGGGTTTTGGTCTACTCCACCTGTACCTTCGCCCCGGAGGAGAACGAGGGGGTGGTGGCTCACTTCCTACGGGAGCATCCGGAGTTCCACCTGGAGGATGCCCGCTACCATCCCCTGTTTGCTCCCGGGGTGCCGGAGTGGGGGGACGGAAACCCCGAGCTCAGGAAGACCGCCCGCCTCTGGCCTCACCGCCTCGAGGGGGAGGGGCACTTCCTGGCCCGCTTCCGCAAGGAGGGGGGTAGCTGGGGCACGCCACCAAAGGAGCGCATTCCCCCCTTGAGCCAGGAGGCCCGGAAGGCCCTTGCGAACTTTCTGGGGGAAGCGGGCTTGGACCTGGAAGGCCCCATCTGGGAACGCTCAGGCCACCTTTACCTGGTTCCGGAGGAGCTTCCCTCCCTGGCTGGCCTTAAGGCCCCGGCTCCCGGGCTTTACCTGGGTCTGGTGCAGAAGGGACGCTTCCGCCCGGCCAAGGCCCTCGCCCTGGCCTTTGGGGCCACCCTTCCCTGGCCCCGTCTTCCCCGGGTGGCCTTCCCCCCGGAAGACCCCCGGGCCTTGGCCCTGGCCACGGGGGCAGGCGTGGCGTGGGAAGGGGAGGACCTTCCGCTAGCCCTTCTGGTCCTAAGGACGGAGGTAGGGGAGTTTCCCTTGGATTTCGGCAAGGCCAAGGCCGGGGTGCTCCGGCCTGTGGGGGTGGGGCTTTAGGCCTCTCACCATACGATGGCCGCACCCAGGCTCTTCAGGGCTTCGTCATGGGATATAAGGAGTACCCTTTCCAAGAGGCTTTGGGCTACCAGCATGCGGTCAAAGGGGTCCCGGTGGTTTCCGGGTAGGGAAGGGGCTAGGAGGGCGTGAGGACCCTTTATGGGGAGCTCCTGGGCTTTCAGGGGTTCCAGCCAACCGGGATAGGCGGATAGTACGGCCTCGCCCTGGGGAAACCGGCCTAGCCGGGATTTGATGGCTATTTCCCATAGGGAAGCCGCGCTTACCAGGCGGGTGTTCTGCGGATCTTCCAGCAGGCTCCTGGCGTGAGGGGAAAGGCGCTCTGGTTCTACCAAAGCGTAGAGGAGGGTGTGGGTGTCCAGGAGGAGCCTCAGCCCTCCCATGCCGTGAGCTCCTCCTCTGGCAAGGGGGCATGGAAGGCTTCCCAATCCACAGGGCCCAGACGCCGCAAGGTGCCTAGTCGTACCCCTTCCTCCCAGGGGCTCAGGCGGGCCAAGGGGCGGCCGTAACGGGTGATGACGATCTCCTCTCCCCGGTGTGCCGCCTCGAGGAGTTCGGAGAGCTTGGCCTTAGCCTCATGTACACTTACCCTGCGCATGATGATTTAGACTAACATTTCTGGTCAAAAGAAGCAAGCCCTTCGAGGACCTCCCGCCAAAGGCCGAAGGCCTCCCTTAGAGTTGCTTCCGGAAGGGGCTTCACCGTGAGGTTTCCCAGGCCCAGAGGCACCACCCAGTGGAGGCTTTCGGAAACCTTCTTTTTGTCCCTGAGGAGGTAGGGAAGGAGGTCCTCCCAGGAAACCCGGGGGAGGGGAGGGGGAGAAAGCCACCTCAGGAGGCGGAGGACCAGGGGGGTGAGGTCCTCCCCTCCCAGGAGTTTGCCGAGAAGGGCAGCGTAGAGGAGGCCGTAGGCCACCGCTGCTCCGTGGGGCAGGGCGTGGTGGGTGTAGGCCTCCAGGGCGTGCCCCAGGGTGTGGCCCAGGTTTAATAGCCTCCTTTCCCCCTTTTCCGTGGGGTCCTGCTCGGTGATCCTCACCTTCACCGCCACCGCCTGGGCCAGGTAGGCTTCGAGGCGGGGGCTTTCCGGCGTGAGGTCCTCCACCTCTAAAAGCCCTTCCTCCCCGGAGATGATCCCGTGCTTGAAGGCTTCCACCAGGCCCTCTTTGAAGGTGAAGGGGGGGAGGGTTTTGAGGGCCTCGAGCTCCGCATACACTCCTTGGGGAAAGTGGAAGGCTCCCACCAGGTTTTTCCCCTCAGGAAGGTTGATGCCAGTCTTGCCCCCCACGCTGGCGTCCACCACGCTGAGGGTGGTGGTGGGGAAGGAGAGGTAGGGGATTCCCCGGAGGTAGGTGGCGGCCACAAACCCCCCCAGGTCGGTGAGGGTCCCTCCCCCCACTACCAGCAAGGTGGTGTTCCGGGGTAGGCCCTTCTCCGCCAGGAAGGAGAGGACTTGGCCGTAGACGGCCAGGGTCTTGGCTCCCTCGCCCCCTTCCAGACCTAGCTGGTGTTGGACCCCGAGGCGTTCTGCCAGCTTCAGGGCAAAGCCTTCCACCCGCCGGTCGTAAAGAAGGGCCGAAGGACCTTCGGGGGTCCGGACCTCCTCGAGCGCGCCTTCCCCAATCAGTATGGGGTAGGAAACGGGTTTACGGACGATGAGCCTTCGCATAGCTCCATAGCTTCTCCACGATCTCCTCCACCACCTCCTCCACCTTCCGGTTGTCGGTGGAAACGTGCACGTGGGCCTCCCGGTAGATGGGGGTGCGGGCCTCGAGGAGGGTCCTTATCCTCTCCAGAGGATTTTCCACCTGCAAAAGGGGCCTTTCCCCGGGCTTGCGGGTGGCTCGTTCCAGGATGGTTTCCGGGCTGGCCCAGAGGGCCACCACCGGGCCTCTGGCCAAAAGCTTCCTGCGGTTTTCCGGATCCACGAAGGTACCCCCGCCCAAGGAGAGAACCAGGTACTCCTTGCCGAGAAGCTCCTGCACCGCCTCTCTCTCCATCTGCCGGAAGGCTTCCTCCCCCAGGTGGCGGAAGATATCGGGGATGGATAACCCCGTGCGCCTTTCTATGTAGCGGTCCAGGTCGATGAAGTGGAGCATGAGGGTGCGGGCCAGCTCCCTACCGATGCGGCTTTTCCCCACCCCCATGAAACCGGTGAGGCTGATGAAGGTGGCGGGGCGGGGAATCTCCAGGCGGGTCATGGAGCCATCCTACGCCTTTAGTAGGTTAGGACCCGAGCCTTGTACCGCTCCACCCGTTCCTGTATCTCCTCCATGGTGTCCCCGCCGAACTTCTCCAGGTAAGCCTGGGCCAGGACGATGGCGGATAGGGCGCAGAGGATCACGCTGGCGGCGGGCACGGCGGTGACGTCGGAGCGCTCCCTGGCGGCATCCGCGGCCTGGTGGGTCACCACGTCCACGGTGGGGAGGGGTTTCATCAGGGTGGCGATGGGCTTCAAGGCAGCCCTGAGGATGAGTTCCTCCCCGGTGGTCATGCCTCCCTCGAGGCCCCCCGCCCGGTTGGTGATGCGGTAGAACCCCTTCTCCGGGCTCCAGTAGATGGGATCGTGAACCTCCGAGCCCCGCTTCATGGCGTTTTCAAAGGCGGGGCCGATTTCCATCCCCTTCACCGCGGGAATGGAAAGGGCCATCTGGGCTAGACGGCCATCCAGCTTGCGGTCCCAGTGCACGTGGCTTCCCAGGCCCGGCACCAGGCCGCGGAAGCGGGCCTCGATCACCCCGCCTAGCGTGTCCCCTTCCGCCTTGGCCTGGTCTATGCGGCGGATAACCTCGGCCTCGGCCTCGGGATCGGTCATGCGCAAGGGGCTTTCCTCTATGCGGGGTACCAGGTCCCAGGAGAAGGGAACCTGGGCCCACACCCCCGCCATACCCGGCACGTACCCTGTTCCCTCAACTCCAAGAAGGCTCAAGAACTTCAAGGCCACCGCTCCCACCGCTACCCGCATGGCGGTCTCCCGGGCGCTGGCCCTTTCCAGCACGTCCCTTAGGTCCTTGTGGCCGTACTTGATGCCCCCAGAAAGGTCGGCGTGGCCAGGGCGGGCGGCGGTGAGGGCCTTCTTTCGGGGTTCGTTCCCCGGGGCGGGGTCCATGATCTCCACCCAGTTCCGGTAGTCGGCGTTCTTGATGGCCAGGGCCACCGGGGCTCCCGTGGTGCGCCCCGCCCTGACACCGGCGCGGAACTCCACTCGGTCGGTCTCTATAACCATACGCCTTCCCCGGCCATAGCCCTTCTGACGCCGTTCTAACCAGGGGTTGATGTCCTCCTCGGTGAGGGGGATGCCGGCGGGCAGGCCCTCAATGATGGCGAGAAGCTCGGGGCCATGGGATTCGCCTGCGGTCAGGAACCTCATAGGCCTATTGTAGGGGAGTGTTTCCGCGATTGCCGTAGCAAGGTGAGGAGGGCCAGTATGGCCGTAAAGAAGAGCACCATGCGATGGAGGGCTGTGTTGAGGGCTCTCTTTAAGTCCTGTTGCAGGAGGCCCATGCGGTTTTCCAGGAGAGACATGGATGGGTAGCCATAACCCCTTTCTGCGATTTCTACGATGTCCTCCAGCTTCTAGAGCTGTTCCTCCCTGGTTATTTAGGTTCAGGAGAGCCTGGACTTTAAGCTACCAGATGGTCCAGAATAGGCCTACCGGCAACGGCCATGGAAAGCGGATCGTCTGGCAGAATAGGTCTTGAGGTAACCCAGCTGGTAGAAATAGCCTACCCAAGCGGTGCTGTGGCAGCCAGTGTTGCCATAGGCCACCCTCATGCACTGGGAGGCAGGCCACCCCGAGTCGTAGCAGGGTGGGGGCTGGTCGTTACCGGCTCTTGCCGTGGTGCGCGTCTCCACCTTCCCCCAGATGAAGAATTCTGCGTTACAGAAGGCCGTGGCATAGGTCTTGGCCCCCGGTGAGGACGAGGTGGGCATGGCGGAGGCCGCCAAGCTGCAGGAGGGGAAGAGAGACCGGAGCGTAAGGCTTTGGACGAGGATGGGGAAGGTGTCCGGGCCTACCACCATTCCCCCGTCGGGAGTCCTGAGCTGGGGGGGTAGCTCTGATTCTGGGAGGCTTTGCGGGTCCACGCCCCTCTTCATTTGCTGAACGATCTCGCTCAGCTTGGCCCGCAGGGCCTGGCGGTCGGCGTCGCTTAGGGGCAGGGGAAAACGGCTTAGGATGGCGAACTCCAAGGCGGTGACCACGAGCTCCGCCTCGTCCCAAAGAGCGTGCTGCCCTTTCACCCAAGCCATTTCCTCCTCCCAGTATCTTTTTTCCTCTTCCGTGGTGGTCTTGGCCATCTGGTCCTGGGCGAAGCGTAGGAACCGCTCTGCCCCTTCAGCGGTGAAAAGAGGGGGGCTGTAGTCTAGAGAAATTCTTCCCTCCGCCAGCTGGTAACGGATCCCAGGGGCTAGCTCCACCCATTCATCCGCATCCGCCCGGTTTCCGAGCTGTCGGTTAGCTAGGGCAGGGCTATTTCCAGAAATGAGGAATAGAAGGAAAAGAAGCCAGACTTTGGCCTGCATCTTACCACCTCTTCTCCTTGTTTAACACAAAAATCCCGATTTTGCTATTCCCTCATCCCAGGAGACCTGGCTCGCTCGCACCAAAACAGCCAGGGAAGCCACGAATCTTTTGGGCTCCAACTTCCCTGGCTGGCTGAGGGCGCTAGCGGATTGCAGTTTCCTTCAGGATGTCGGCGGTGATAACCACCAGAAGCTCCCGGTCGGTGGTTTCCTGGGTGCGTTGCTTGAAGAGTTCCCCGATCAGGGGGATGTCCATGAGGAGGGGAACTCCCTGCTGCACCTGGTTGTTTTCCTGGGAGGTGAGACCCCCGAGGACCACGGTTTGCCCATCCCGCACCCGCAGGGTGGTGGTTACCACCTGCTTGGTGAAGCGGTCCACGTCCCCGTCCACGGGGTTGCGCTGGACGTTCCCGGAAACCTCCGCCTTGATGTTGAGGAGGATCTGCCCGTCGGCGGTGATCTGGGGGGTTACTTCCACGATGATGCCGATGTCGAAGGGTACCCGCTCCACCTGGTTATTCACCACCCGGCGGATGAGGAAGGTTTCCCCGGACTGCAGGCGGGCGGTCTGGTTGTTGAGCACGGTTTGGTTCACATCCCTAAGGGCTCGGGAAAGGCCCTGGCGCTGGAGGGCCTCGAGGGTGGCGATGATGTTCAGGGCAGCCAGGCTCCGGGTGCTGTCAAAGATAAGGGAAAGCCCTGTGTCCAGGATGCTGGCCGCCACATTTCCCCCGGCAATGGTGTTCCACTTGAGGCCCAGGTTTCGGCTGAAGTTGGACTGCACCTCCTGGATGCGCACCCTCAGGTTCACCTGGGGCACCGCCTGGTCCAGCTTGGGAATAAGGCCTTCCACCAGGGCTAGATCCTCCTGCGTGCCCGTGACGATCAGGGTATTGGTGCGTTCGTCCGCCACCACCGTGGCCTGGCGTGTGGGGGCTTGGGGCTGGGCCTGGCCCTGGGGAGCCTGGGCCTGCCGGGCTTGCAAAGCTTCCTGGAGCACCTTGGCCAGGTCGGCGGCCTTGGCGTTGGAGAGCTGGTAGGAACGCTGGAAGACAGGTGGCCCCTGCTCGGGAGCCCGGTCGATCTGAGCCAGGAGGTTCTCCACTTCAGAAAGCTGCTTCTCCGTTCCCCGCACGGAGAGGACCGGTTGCCCGGGTACCGTCTGCACCACAATCCCTGGCACCTCCCGAGCCAGGAAGGGAGCCACCTTTTCAGCATCGGCGAAGCGCAAGGGGTAGAGCCTCCGCACCGTGGCCTCCTGGGTGGGCGGGGCCACCTGGGGAGGCACATCGGCGGCCTTGAGGATCTCGGCGAAGAAGGCCTGATCGGCTTCGGTAGCCTCCAGGAGAAGGGCTTTGGGGTTACCCGGGACACCTTCCAGGCGAGCTCCTTTCAACTCCCTTTCCAGGACGGGCTTAAGCCTTTGCTGGGCTTCCTGGAAGGTGAGGTTCTGCAAGGTGTAGACCCGGCGCACCACGGGGGTGGGCTTGGGTACATCGGCCACCTTTAGGAGTTCGGCGATGCGGGCGTGGTCCTCCTCGGTGGCGGTGATGAGGGCCCGTTTGGGGTCGGTGGGAACCACGGCCACTTGGGCGTTCGGGACCTGTGTTTGCAGGAAGGAAAGCACCTCGGGGAAGGTGGTGTGGGTGAGGATATAGCTCCGCTCCACCTTTGGTTTGGGTAAGGTGAGGGCGGGTAGGGGGCGGAAGTCAATCCCAGCCCGCTGAAGAATGTCCGAGAAGCGAATGTGCTGTTCTGGGGTGGCCAGGACAGAGAGCAGGGCCCTGAGTTTGCCCCCTTCCTCTACCACAATCCAGTTCACGCTAAGCCCGCTGGCTTCCCGGGAAAGGAAGGGCAGGAGATCGTTTTGCACCCAGCCCTTGGCCCCATCTATGTTCACCACGGTGCGGGCCTGGCCCTGGGCGTCGGTTTCCGTGCGCCGGTAGGCGATCTCGGGGATGGCCACCAGGTAGGGCTTCCGCTCCATGGCCCCGGTGCGGCTTGGGGCGTCCACCAAGGCGGTGATCACCTGGGTGGGGGCCACCACCACCACGTCAGGAGGCAGGAGGAGGTAGTCCAGGTTGAACTGAGTGCCGTAGGTGGCGAAGAGGAGGTCCCAGACTTCCCGGAAGGGTTTGCCCTGGAAGTCCAGCTTGATGTTGGGTAAGGGAGGCTGGGCCTTGGCCGGGTCGCCGGAGGCGTCGTAGGCCCGGTAGATAAGGGGCTGAAGGCCCACGCTCCGGGCCAGGGCTTCCAGGACCACATCCAGAGGCATGGTGAGCCCGGCCCGCACCTGGCTTTCAGAAACCTTCAGGTCCACCTTGGCGTCAAAGCGGGGTTCCTGGGGAAGGCTTCCCGCCAGGACCCCCATGCCCAGGGCCAAAAGGCCGGGGATCACAAGTTTCATAAGTGCCGTTCTCACTGACCACCTCCTGCTTGCATCTTTTCTAAAGTAATCTCCAAGCTTTCATCCTTCAAGGCCAGCACCACCCGGTCGCTTTCTATGCGGCGGAGCACTGCTTCGCTACCTGGAAGAAGGCTGCCCACGGGCAATACCAGGTACCCTTCCTTGGTTTCCAAGATAGCCACGCTCACCGGGCCCAAAAGCGTACCCGCCAGCTTGATGCCTTTCTCCTCCACCAGGGCTTGCAAGGGGGTTTTGGGGGAAGTGGCAGGGGAAGGTTCAGTCTTTCCTCCCTCTGGGGTTTGACGTTCCCTGGGTAAAGGAGCCTCCACAAGGCCAGCGGGTGGGGTAAGGAGAGGTGGAATGTCCACCTGGGCTTTGGGGGTTTCCACCTGGAAAGCAGGGGTAAGCACCTTGGGAGCGGGCAGGGCTCCCTGGCTTCCCGGGAGAGGCCGGGGTGGAGCTTGAACGCTTGGGGTGGGCAGGGGTGTTCCCTGGGTTACCCGGACAGGGGCCCCTGTGGGTACAGGGGTGGGCCTAGGTGCCGGGGCAGGGGAGGCCACGGGGGGAGAAGGAGGAGCTTCCACCACCAGGGGCACAAAGGGGTTTGGAAGCGGGGCCTCTTGTTGCGTTTTGGGGATGGGCAAGGCTGTGGTCAAGACGGGCTCGCCTGCTTTAGGGGCTTTCTGGGAAGGAGAAGCCTCGGGGCTAGGCTTCGCCGCTTGGCCTTGGGGGGCAGTTTCGGCAAGGGGCGGGATGGGTGGAGCTTCTATGGCCTTGGGAGCCTCTGCCCCCTGGCTGGGCACCTGAGGTTGGCCGGGGGTGGGTTGCACCTCCATGGGTGCCTGGGCTGGCAGGTAGAAACCCACATACCAAAGCGCCACGGCGCTCACCAGGAGAAGGCCCGCCAGGAGGAGCTTGGTGGACTGGGGTAGGTTGCGCCAAGCCGTGGCCAGGCGCGCTAGAAGGGCTTTCACCGACCACCTCCTTGGCCTGTTTGCGGGGATGGAGCACCTTGCGTCTGGGTAGTGCCTTCAGGCTGGCCTAGGTCCTTAGCCAGCATGTAGAGGGTAAGGGTCAAGCTGGTGGAAAGAAGGGGATTTAAGTCCTGGCCTTGGACGCTGAGGTTGAGCCCGGAAAGGGAGCTGAAACGGGAAAGTCCTTCCAGACGCTTCAAGTAGGCATAGGTTTCGGGGAAGGGCGCCTCGAGGGAAAGAGCCAAGTTCACCGCCCGCACCTCCGGTACTGGAGCCGAGGTGGGGGAGCGGGTGAAGGAGCGCACCGTGACGCCGCTCCTTAGGGCCTCGGTCAGGATCTCGTTCAGAACCTGGGAAAGCCGTTCCTCCTTGGGAAGCGCCCTCAGAAAGGCTTGGCGCTCGGCTTGCAGCTCGGCGATGGTGGCCCGGAGTTCCGGCAGGGCGCGCTGGGCTTGCCTTCCTTTATCCCGTTCGGGGATAAGGGTGTTGATCTCCTGGCGCACGCTTTCCGTTTCCTGGCGCATGGGGACGATGAGGAGGAAGTACCAGAGGAGGGCCACCACCAAGGTGAGGGCGATGGCGATCAGGGCCCATTCCCGCTGTCCAAGTCTAGCGAGCACTTTCCCCACCTCCCACCAGGCCCACCCGGGCGCTAAAGGTGTAAAGCCCCCGGTTCTGGTCCAGGGAAGCTCCCTGGAACTCTATGCCGAATCGGGGCGAGGTTTCAAAAGCCCGCACGAAGCTCACCAGGGCATTCTGGTTCAGGGCTTCCCCTTGCACGGTGAACTCCACCTGCACCTTCTTGCCGTCATAGGTTCCGGCTTGAGCCATCCGGTTGGCCTCGTCCTCGGGAATGGCCCGGGTACCCACGGAGCGCAGGGCCACGGGGAGGCGTCCGCCTTGCTGGGGGATTTGCCGGATAAAGGCCGCCAGATACTCGGACCAGGGGACGAAGTTCTTCTTGAGGCCTTCTCGGATGGCGAGGAGGGCCTCGAGGGTCTTCCTCTCCTGCACCAGGCGGTTTTGTTCGGCGATGAAGGGTTTTAAGGCCTCCACCTCCGCTTTCAGGGCATCCCTTTCCTGCTTGGCCAGGGTAAGTTCGGTGTAGGCGGTGTAGTGGAGAAAGCCCAGAAGGGAAAGGGTCAGCAGGGCAAAAGCCCCTGCCGCCAGGCGCCACCAACCCGGTTCAATGCGGCGGCGCAGGTTTTTGGGGAGAAGGTTAAGCCTAATCAAGGGGCATCACCCCCCGTAAGGCCAGGCCCACGGGCACCAGGAACTCCGGTCCCATCTCCTTGATCTTTTCCAGGTCAAAGCGTCTGGGATCCACCTGTATGCCCTGCCAGGGGTCGGGGACGGTGAAGTTGACCCCCAGGGTATCGGTAAGCAGGGTGGACAGGCCCCTAAGCCGGCTTCCCCCGCCGTAGAGGTACCCTACCTCCGGCTGTATGTCCCCCAGTTGCACCCGGAAAAACTCCAGGCTCCGGCGGATCTCCTGGGTGAGTTCCACCAGAATGGGCCGGATGGCATCGTAGATTTTGGCGGGGCTGTACCGTTCCCTCTCGGCGTCAAAGTCCAGAAGAAGCTCCTCGTCCTCGGTGGGGATGGTGGCGAGGCCGTAGGTGCGCTTCACCTCCTCGGCGGTGAGGAAGTCCAGGCCGAAGCTTTTCCCAATGGCTTCGGTGAAGTCCTTGCCGGAGAGGGTGAGGATCCGCACCGCCAAGGGACGGTCTCCCTTAAGGAGAACCAGGCTGGTGCTTTCTGCCCCGATTTCCACGGCCACAGAAACCCCTTCCGGGTCGCTGCTGAGCTGGGCTTCCAGGGGATAAAGCCCGGCAAAGGGTTTCACATCCAAGATGATGGGGGTCAGGCCTGCTCCCCGCAGGGCTTCCAGCAAAGAGGCCACTGCTTCCTGCCGTGCGGCCCCCACCATGACCTCCACCTGCTCCCCATCGGCTACCTCGGCCAGGGGATCCAGGGGGGCGAAGTCCAGGACCACCTCGTCAATGGGGAAGGGGATGTACCGCTCCGCTTCCCAGCGAACCGCCTCCTCCATCTCCTTGAGGGGCATCTTGGGCACCTGAAGGGTGCGCAGGATCACGCTGGGATTGGGCACGGCGGTGACCACGTAGCGCTTTTTGGTCCGGGCTTCGGCGAGAAGTTCCTTGAGTTCCTGGGCCAGGGCCTGGGGTTCGGCGATCACTCCTTCCACCAGCATTCCCGGGGGAGTGGGCCGGGTGGCCAGGGCCCTGAGGGCGGGAGGATTTCCGGAGAGTTCCACCAGCTTGAGGTTGGCGGCGCCGATCTCCAGGCCCAGCGCCTCCACGCGGGGTTTGAATAGCTTGCTAAAACCCGAAAACACGTTGCCTCCTTAACACGGGGCGGTGTAGCCACTGTAAGCCATAAGCGAACCTGCTTGCAGTATACACGCTCCTGCCTGGAATAGGGAAGAGGAACTCGCCAGCATTCCCTCATTGATTTTAGCCACGTGTACCTTAAGGAAAACTTACACCCCTCGAGGACCTCCCCTCGAGGGGCGCTCAGGTGAAGGCCTTAAAGGGCCTTTAGCGTTTCCACCACTGCCTTGGTAAAGGTTTCCGTGGTGGCGGTTCCCCCCAGGTCCGGGGTGCGGGGGCCCTTTTCCAGCACCAGGTCCACGGCCTTTTCCACCCTTTTGGCGGCTTCCTTCTCGCCCAGGTACTCCAGCATCATGGCCGCGGAGAGGATGGCGGCGGTGGGATTGGCGATGCCCTTGCCGGCGATGTCGGGGGCGGAACCGTGCACGGGCTCAAAGACCGCCGCAGTATCCCCGATGTTGGCGGAAGGCGCAAGGCCCAGGCCCCCCACCAAGCCAGCAGTGAGGTCGGAGAGGATGTCCCCCAGGAGGTTGGTGGTGACGATCACGTCAAAGCGCTCGGGGCGCATGACCAGCTGCATGGCGCAGTTGTCCACGATGATGTCCTGCACATTAACCAAGGGGTAGTCCCTGGCTACCTCCCGCACCGTATCCAGGAAAAGCCCCTGGGTTACGGGGAGCACATTGGCCTTGTGGGCGATGTGGAGGGTTTTCCTGGACCGGCTTTCCGCTATCTTGAGGGCTACCCGTCCAACGCGCTCGCTGGCCTTTTTGGAGATCACCGCATCGGCGATGGCCACGTCCAGGTAGCGGCGTTCCTGCTCCACGTAAAGCCCCTCGGTGTTCTCCCGCACGATGATGAGGTCCACTCCGCTCCGGCTTCCCGGCACGGGGCGGCTTTTGGCAGGGCGCACGTTGGCGTAGAGGTCCAGCCTGCGCCTGAGGTAGCGGATGGCCCCGAAGAAGCCCGGCACCTTTCTTGTGGGGCTGGTGGCAGCCCCGAAGAGGGTGGCCTGGCAGGAAAGGATTTTCTCCACGGTTTCCTCGGGCACGGAAACCCCTCTTCGCTCAAAGGTTTCCCAGCCCGCCTCGGCCTCCACGAACTCCAGGGGAAGCCCGGTGGCCTCCAAGACCTTCCTGGCCGCCGGGACCACCTCGTGGCCGATGCCGTCGCCCTCAATCAAGCAGATGCGATACGCCATGTTGCCTCCGGACTTAGGGGTAAGCCCCCTCCTTGGGAATATACACTACACCGGGCCTAGATGGTGCCGGCCTCAAATGCGAAGGGCAAGTAGAAGAAAGACCAGCAGGAGAAAGGCCAGCACCCTAAGGGCTGCCTGGCGCCTGGGAAGCCGCCTTCCCCCTGCCCTCAAGGCTCCTTCCACCACCACCCCGGCTATCCCCGCCAGGATGAAGAGGTCCCCCAGGCTCGCCGCCTTGCGCAAGGGGGGAAGGGGGATGACATCCCCCAGGAAGGGAAGGCGGGTGGATTCGTCTAGGAGGGTATGCACGGCATCGCCCTTGTTCCTTAAAAGTTCCTCCCAGCCCTCTATGCCTGCCCTCCTCAGGGTTTCCAGGCTCACGGGCATGTGGCCCCCGTTGGCGAAGATGACTAAAGTGTTGAGGAAAAGGCCCAGAAGGACCAGGTAAAGGCTTTTCAGGTGCCGGTTCCGGTAAAGCCCGTACCCCACCAGGAGGAGGACCAACACCTTGGCTAGAGGGCCTGCCCACTCGGGTCGGAACAGGCCCCGGTAGGTGCCATAGGCCAGGCCCCCTTCCACCAGGGCGGCCAGGAGAAAGGCCCAGGCCGCCTTGAGCTCTATCCCTCCGAGGTCCTTGAGCCGGGCTCCCAGGGCGAGGGCGAGGCCGAATCCGAAGAGTGCGGCGAAGAGATAGAGGCTGATACCGATCCCTCCTTTGCTGCCAGGTAGGCCTGGCGGTCGCGCCAGATAGGGTTCTCTTTCCAAAGTTCGGTGAAAGCCTCCACCAGCCTAGGGTCAAACTGGTGGCCGGAGAGCTCCTGGATCTCCCTTAGGGCCTCCTCGGGGGTCTTGGCTTCCCGGTAGGGGCGGGGTGCGGTCATGGCCTCGTAGGCATCGGCCAGGCCCACGATGCGGGCCTCCTCGGGGATCTCGTGCCCGGCGAGCCCCCTGGGGTAGCCCCGGCCGTCCCAGCGCTCGTGGTGGTAGAGGAGGACGTTGTAGACGAGCGGGTCAAAGGCCACCTTCCGGGCCGGGGAGAGGAGCTCGGCCCCTTTGGTGGTGTGGCTTTGGATGAGGCCGTACTCCGCCGGGGTTAGGTTTCCCGGCTTGAGGAGGAGGGGCTCGGGGATGGCGATCTTGCCGATGTCGTGAAGCCGGGCGGCCCGGTAGACGGCTTGGGCATAGGCCTCATCCCCTCCCTTCGCCTTCCGGGCCAGGTCGCGGGCGATCTCCGCCACCCGCTCCGAGTGCAAGCGGGTCATGGAGTCCTTGGCCTCGAGGGCGTTCATGAGAAGCTCCAGGGTGGTGTCAAAGGCCTGCTCCAGGCGTACCTTTTCGTCCCAGTAGTAACGGCTGTAGTAGAGGGGGATGAGGAAGAGGAGCACCGTCCACCCGCCCCAGTTCCCAAGAAGGGGCGTCTCGTAGGCCCGGGCCAAGAGGAGGGCGAGGGGGGAGAGGAGGAGGTAGCTCGCGGCAATCCAAGCGGAGTTCTTGCGCCAAACCTCCCGCCAAGGAACATGCCCGGCTAGGTGGATGACGGTGGTCACCAGGATGGTGTTGGCGAGAAAAAAAGCCAAAGAAGCCGCGGCAATGCCCAACCCTGCGGAAAGGTTCCAGGACCCCATGTAAACGGGGTTTTGCTGGAAAAACTGCCAGGCCAGGGCCGCCAAGGCGGCGGCCAGACCGTCCTGGGAGCGGTTGAAAAGCTCTTTATACCAGACTTTCCGGCTCCATTGCCACAAAAAGCTAAAGAGGGGAGGTATCCAGGGAGGCGCTATCACGACCAAGGCAAGAGCAAAGACAAAAAGCTGGCTCATGCTTGCGTTTAGCGGAAGGCGTACACGAACATGTACGCTCCAAAGCATGAGCACGCCCCAAAAAATCAGGTCCAGGGGACTCAGGCGGAGGGGCGTGTCCCTGTAGGCCCAAAGCAGAAAACCCTCCAGGGCCAGGAAGCCTAGAAGTACCAAGAAAATGAAGAGGAGTACTCGCAAAGGGGGAAACCCCGGGCGTTTAAAGGCCATAGTGGCCTGAGTATAGCAGATCCCTTCCCCAGGACAAGGGAAAAAGAGGCCAGCCTAGCTGGCCTCTTTTTCATAATTTAAGATCACTCCCAGTGCATAGAAGCCCCAGCCGCAAGCCCAAGCGCGATCAAGCTGCCGAGAAGCACCAACACGCGAGCGATCAGCTTCTTCATCTTCATCCCTCCTTTTCTTAGAGCTCCCGGGGGGTTGGCCCCGTTTGCTTGTCTTCCACTTTAGGGGGAGTGCTCAACGCTGTCAAGAGGTAAAGAATAGGTATGTACACGGCAAAAATAGGCGCTCCACCAACAATTTTCTGGATAAAATCAAATTTACACTACCCAGCCTAGCACATCCCTGGCCAGCTGGGTAGTACCCTGGGGAGCGAGGGGGGACCTTCCGGGTTGGGGGGAATGCCCTTAAAAAAACAGGCAGGCCGTGGAGCCCCTGCTCCCACGGCCTGCCCAATACATCTTTTGGAATACACCCCGTAAATTCACCGGCAATATCCTCCTAAAAATCAATGCCTTCTGCGCCGAGAAATCTTTTATCTGAATGCCCACCCGGAATCCGTAGGGTTTCCTTCCAGGTTCCCACCCCCTTGAGGGGTAGTGTAGCAAAAGGGTCAATCCCGGGTAGGAACAAAGGAAAGCCGCCCTCTTCAGGAGGGCGGTTTGGCTTTCTCCCTGGTGCCGAGGGGCGGAATCGAACCGCCGACACTGCGATTTTCAGTCGCATGCTCTACCAACTGAGCTACCTCGGCCTGGCGGCCCCGACGGGACTCGAACCCGCGATCTCCCACGTGACAGGCGGGTGTGTTAACCAACTACACCACGGGGCCTTAGGTTGTTGCCGGGTCGGGGGCGTCCGACCGGGCACTTAGGATGATAGCCGGGGGAAAGGGCGGTGTCAAGCTTAAGCTGGAGCGAGGTCTTCGCCTACCACAGGACCCGGAAGGGCATAGGGAAGCGTAGCCTCTTGGTGGACCGGGGGGAGTCGGGGTACCGGAATGTTTTCTTGCCCGATGGCCGCATCCTCTACCAGGGGGAGGGCAAGCGGGGAAACCAGGAGCCCGTTGGGGGAAATCTTTGCCTGCTTTTGGCCCAGAAAAGAGGCACCCCGCTTAGGGTCTTCCTCCGGGAGCGGCCCGGTCTCTGGCGGGACCTGGGGTGCTACCGGGTGGAGGGGCACCGGTATGCCCTTCTCCCGGAAGAGGGGCGGTGGGTGTACTGGTTTACCCTTGCCCCTTGTGGATGCGAAGAAGGCCTTTAAGGGTTAGGTCCTCGTCCACCACGTCAAAGGAAGGGCAGAGATCCCTTAGGGTTTCCGCAAAGCCCCCGGTGGCGATCACCAGGGCTTCTCCGGCTTCCTCCTTGAAGCGGCGCACCATGCCCTCCACCAAGGCGGCATAGCCCAGGACCAGGCCCGAGCGCAGGGCGTCCAGGGTGTTCTTGCCCACCACCTGGGTGGGAGGGACCAGGTCTATGCGGGGGAGCTTGGCGGTCCTGGCCGCCAGGGCGTCGGCGGCGGTCTGGGGGCCGATGGTGATGGCCCCGCCCAGGTAGCGGTTGGGGGCCTCTACCAGGTCAAAGGTGGTGGCGGTGCCGAAGTCCACCACGATGTAGCGGCCCGTGGGGCTTTCGTAGCCCAAAGCGCCCACGGCGTTCACCAGGCGGTCGGTGCCAGCTTCCTTGGGGTTGTCTATGCACACCTCGAGCCCTGTGGCCCCGGCATCCACCACCTGGGCTTTGATGCTGAAGAGCTTCTCTATGGCTTCCTTCATCTCCCTCTCCACGGGGGGCACCACGCTGGAGAGGAGGGCGGCATTGGGAGGGGGGAGGTTTTCCAGGGCGAAGAGATTTCTTAGCATTACCCGGTACTCGCTTTCCATGCGCATCCGATCGGTGTGGATGCGGAAGTGGGCGACGAGATCCTCCCCGGAGAAGACCCCAAGGGCGGTGGAGGTGTTGCCGATGTCTATGGCTAGGAGCATGGCGCTTAGCCTTGGGTCTCTTGGCCTTCTTCCCAGGGCTCCAGCACCACCTTGACGGTGATCTCGGCGTTGAGGCTGGCGGAAACGGAGCAGTACTTGGTGTGGGAAAGGTGGGCGGCGCGCTCGAGGGCCTCCAGGGTCACGTTGGGCCCTGAGGCGATGTGGGTGACGGTGATGTGGGTGTAGCGCCTGGGGTGGGTTTCCGCCCGGATGCCCTCCACCTCCACCCGGTAGCGGGCCAGGGGCTGCTTTTTCTTCTTCATGATGTCCACCACGTCGTAGGCGGTGCAGGCCCCTAGGGCCATGAGGAGGAGCTCCATGGGACGGGGGCCGGTGGCGGGCTGGTCCCCGTCGATCATCACCTTGTCCCCTTGCTCGTTCATTCCCAGGAAGCGGTGGCCTACCAGATGGTGGATCACGACCTTCTTCGTCATGAGCCGGATTTTATCAGGCTTTAACCTTTCCCGCTAGAATGGGCGTAGATGCGGGTATTGCTTCTGGTTTTTGCCTTGGTATGGAGCCTGGCCTGGGCCTTTCCCCGCGTGGGGGTACACGAGGGCTTTACCCGCCTGGTCTTTGACCTGCCCTCTAAGGAGGTACAACATACCCTTTCTCAGGAAAACGGCCAACTGGTTTTGGTCTTGAAGGGGGTTAAGGCATCTCCCTTGGACCAGGTGGTGAACTCCCCGGAGGTGGTTTCCATAGAGACCATCCCGGAGGGGGAAGGGGTGCGGGTGGTGGTGCGCCTGAAGGGGCCGGTGGAGGCCAAGGTGGTGCGCTATACCGACCCTGACCGGTTGGTGGTGGACTTAACGCTCAAGAAGGAGGCCGCTTCCCCGGCCAAGCCTGCTTCGGACCCCCCCCGCAACCGACCCCCCAAGCCGCCCAAACCCGTGGTCCTCCTGGACCCTGGCCACGGGGGGGTGGACCCGGGGATGGTGGGGTATGTGGTGGAAAAAGAGGTGGTACTGGATGTGGCCCTTCGCCTCAAGCGCCTGCTGGAAAGGGAGGGAATAGAGGTGCGCCTCACCCGGGACCGGGATATGCACCTGTCCCCGGACAAGCGGGAGGACCTTTCCCGGCGGGCGGCCCTGGCGGATAGCTCCCAGGTGAACCTTTTTATCTCCCTCCACGTGAACGCCACGCCCACCCGCACCGCCCAAGGGGTGGAGGTGTTTTACTTTGGCCGGGCCCAGGATGCCCGGGTTTTGACCCAAGTGATCCGGGAAAACGGCGGCGGGGAGTTGGGAAAGCGCCTTACCCAGGAGGCCCGTACCGTGGCGGAGAGAATCCTTTCCGACATCGTGGCCCAGGCCAACCAGCGCTACAGCCAGCGCCTTGCGGAAACCTTAGGGAGGAAGCTTTCCCAGACCACAGGGAGCCCCTTCCGGGGGACCTTCCCGGGCGACTTCTTCGTGCTTCGCTACGCCAAGGTACCGGCGGTCTTGGTGGAGATGGGCTTTGGGGACCATCCGGCAGAGGGGCGAAGGCTTGCCGACCCGGCCTACCGGGAGAAGGTGGCCCAGGGGCTTCTTTCCGGGATCCTTACCTTCCTGGCCAACGGGGCCTATGCCCGCTGAGGGCTAGGGAGGGGGAAGGGAAGGCTCAGTCCGGTCTGGGATCGGGGCCAGGAGGGCAGGCGTTGAGCCCTAGAGTGGGTTCGGGGTTCCAGGCCACGGGTTTCCAGGTTAGGGAGAGGGCACTGGGCCTAGCCCTGAAGGGCAACCAGGGAAGCCGTAGGGCCTCGAAGCGGTAAGCCAGGGGTCTACCCACCTGTTCCTCCAGGTTCAGGACCAAACCCTCTCCCTGGAAAAGGGAGCGGTAGGAGTACCCGTAGGCCAAAGGAGGATCCAGGGCGCGCAAGGAGGCCATGGGACCCCCTGCGTGCTGGGCTCCCTGTGGGCCGATCCAGAGGCCCTCCAAAACCCCGTCCACCTCCGCCTCCCCCACCAGGAAGGCCCCGCGCCAGACCCTGAGATAGTCAAAGCCAGGGCGGCGAAGGAGCCGGGCCTTTCCCTGGCTAAGGCCCAGCCAGTCCAAAAGGAGCCCCTCGGAATCCCCGCTTACCTCCAGCCGGCCCACTGCCCCTCTTTCTCCCAGGAAGCGGAGATAGTCGTTCTCCGGCCAGCCGCTACGGTACCCGTAGGCCCAGGGCTGCTTGGGGCGGGCCACCGGAAAGCCCAGAAGGAAGCCGTCAAATCCTCCCGCTCCCTCCACCCGGCCCACCAGGAAAAGAACGCCCTGTCGGTACAAGCCCCCATAGGCGTACCCCTGGCCGGGCAGGGGAAGGTGGAAGGCCCTTTCCCCAAGCAGGTCTAGCACCAAAGCCTCCCAGCCCCCAGGGCCCATATACCCTCCCCAGGCGAAGCGGCCATCCGTTCCCCAGAGGATCCCCTGGCCGCCGGCTTCGGCCCAAAGGGGCTTCCCGTTGGGGTCCAGCCCCACTCGGAGGAGGCTCTTTCCCAGGTGGCCCACGGCCAGGAACCCCTCGGGTGTACGGGCGAGCCCATAGAAGGCGGAGTCCTTCTTTGCCAGAATGTGGGCTCCCTCCTGGGTCACCACCAGGGCTTGGTGGCCCCCCTCCACCAGAAGCCGCCCCACCGCCACCTCCCCCAGCCCTGCGAAAAGGGCGGAGCCCAGAAGGGTGGAGAGGATCCAGCAGGAAGCCATTTCAAGGGAAGGGAAACCCCTCGAGGGCCTCCTTTGCCGAGGGGAAGCGTTCCTTGGGGGATTTGGCCAGGAGGCGCTCCAGATAGGCCTGCTGCGGAGGGGCCAGGCCGGGGACAGGGGGAACGGGTTCCTGGAGGTGGCCGAGGAGGACCTCCTCCGGCCTCCCCACAAAGGGATGTTCCCCGGAGAGGATCCAGTACAGGATGATGCCCGCGGCGTACACATCCGCCTCGGGGCCCGGGCTTTGCCCCAGGACCTGTTCGGGGGCCAGGTAGGGAAGGGTACCCACCCTTAAGGGTTTCTTGAAGGCCTCGAGGGCTGGCCCCGAGAGGTCAAAGTCCACCAGCTTGGCCTCGTCCGTTCCCGCCACGATGATGTTCTCCGGCTTCACATCCCGATGCACCAAGCCCTTTCCGTGCATGTGGGCGAGGGCCAGGAGGAGCTGGCGGAAGACGTATAAGGCCCGAGGGCGCTCGGGGCGGCGCCCCATCCAGCGCCCCATCTCCTCCCCAGGGGCGTAGGCCAGAAGAAGGGCGGGGCCTTCCTCGAGGTCCAGGCTCTCCAGAACCGGGTTCAGGTTGGGGTGGGAAAGCTGCTTCCCTACCCAGAACTCCCGATTCCGCCTGGCCTCGGCTCCCCTGGGGAAGACCTTGAGGGCGTAAGGGGTGCCGAAGCGGTCGAAGGCCAGGTAGACGGTGGCCAAGGCGCCCTGGCCCAAGGGGCGCACCACCCGGTATCGGTTCAGAAGGACCTTCCCCGCCAGGCTCACCGCCTCCACTATATCCAGCCCTCACCTCTTTCACCCAGAAGCCGTTAGGATTTTTGGCGTGCGCGGTTTGGCGCTTTCCGGTGGGGGGGCCAGGGGGCTTGCCCACATCGGGGCCCTCGAGGTCTTCCTGGAAGCGGGTTTGGACTTCCAGGTGGTGGCGGGGACCAGCATGGGGGCCATCGTGGGGGCGCTTTTCGCCGCGGGCAAAACCCCGGAGGAGATGCTGGCCTTAGCCCGCCGGACCCCCTGGCTTGGCCTTTTGGGCTTCTCGCCCCGGGAGGGGATCTTTTCCCGGCGAAAGCTATTGGACTTCCTAGCGGAACACCTGCCCAAGAGCTTTGACGCGCTGAAGAAGCCCCTGGCGGTCACCGCCGTGGACTTGGTTTCGGGGAGGCTTCTTTTTCTCACCCAGGGGGATCTGCCAAGCGCCATCCTGGCCTCCGCCGCTTATCCGGGGCTTCTTGCCCCGGTGGAGCGGGAGGGGCAAATCCTCTTTGATGGGGGGGTCCTGGACAACCTGCCGGTGGACGCCGCCCGCCTTTTGGGGGCCACAGAGGTCTGGGCCGTGGATGTCACGCCGGAGCGGGAGGTGGCAGGGGCTCCCAGGGGCCTTCTGGCCCTGGCCCGGCGGGCGGTGGACCTCATGCAGCTCCACCTCACCTCGGTCCGCCTCACCCTGTATGCCCCCGAGGTGTATGTGCGGCCCCATCTGGCTGGGGTGGGTATAGAGGACTTCCGCCGGCTGGAGGAGATTGTGGAAGCAGGGCGTAAGGCGGCAAGGCAAGTCATAAAGGGTAGAGTGGGAGGGGTATGAAGGCGTTTTGGGAGTATCTTTTCAAGGAGTGGTTCCGCCAGGTGGGGGAAGCCCTCCTGGTGGCGTTTTTGGTCACCACCTTTGTCTTCACCACCGTGGGGGTGGTGGGGCAGAGCATGTTTCCCACCCTGCAAAACGGGGAGCGGGTTTTGGTGCCCAAGTGGGAAACCTGGTTGGTGCGCTTCGGCCTGATGGATTGGCGAAGGGGGGAGATCGCCATCCTGAAACCTCCGGAGGGCACCCCAAACGCCACCGCCCGCTTTCCCATCCTGGGCTTTAGCTTCAGGGCCTTCTTCATCAAGCGCATCGTGGCGGTACCCGGGGACGAGGTCTATGTGGAGCGGGGAGTGGTGTACGTCAACGGCAAGCCCCTGGACGAGAGGCACATCACCGACCGCATCGCTCCCTGGCCCGACTCTTTCCCCGGGGTGTGCTACAAGGACGGGCGCATGACCCGAATCCTCACCCAGCAAGGGGATTTCCCGGTGGAGCTTCTTCCCGCCTATTTGAAACCCCTTAGGGAGATGCTTCTGCCCCCTTCCCAGGAGGTCCTGGCCCGAAGCCGCCTCACCGAGGCCTGCGAGGTGGGGAAAATCCGCCTCAAGAAGGGGTACTACTTCGTCATGGGGGATAACCGTACCCTGGGGGGTTCTGAGGACTCCCGTACCTTTGGTCCGGTGCACATGAGGGCCATAGGTGGGAGGGCCAGCTTCGTGTGGTGGCCCATCTTCGTGTGGGAGGAGGGGAAGATTCGCCTGAACCTGAGGAGGCTTTCCCCACCCCCCGCCTACCAGGTGCCCTGAAGCACGGCCACCACCAACCGGCCGGGGCCGTGCACCCCTTTGACCATCACCTGGCCGATGTCGGCGCTTTTGGAGGGGCCAGAGTGAAGGCCTATGGCGCTGGGAAGGGATTTCAGGTCCAAAAAGGACTCGAGGAGGCTGGGATAAACCCGCTCTTCCTCCACCAGGACCAGGTGAACGGGGGGCAAGAGCTGGGCCCTCCTGCCATCCTCCGAGGAAAGGGCCACGGTACCCGTTTCCGCCACGGCGAAGAGGGCCCGGGAAACCCCTAAGGGGGCCTCTTCGGGAGGAAGCTCCGGCAGGAGGCGGAGGGCGTCGGGTACCCCTTTGCCGTAAGCGGCCCCGGGAAGTCCCTGGGCTAGGTCAGCAAGAAGCTTCCTGGCCCCTTCCTTATCCACGAGGTGGCCTTCAGCCCCGTTCTCCACCAGGCGTTTTAGGAAAAACTCCAGGGGATCTTGGGAAAAAGCCGGGTGGGGATGCTCGGGGAGAAGGGCCTTGGGCCTTTCCTTAAGGGCATGCCGTATGCGGCTTAGGATGCGGGATTTGGCGTCCATGGCCTTACTCCTTGAGTTCCTGCCAAAGCTCGTGGAAGGGCTTGGGGCTGGGCCGTAAGGGACCCCGTCCTTCGGTCCAGGCCTTAAGAAGGGGAAGGAGGTCCTGGGGCAGGGGGAGGCCCCTTAAGGCCTTGGAGAAAAGCCGGTAGAGGCTTGGGCTTTGCATCACCTTGGAAAAGGCCTGCATGGCACCTTTTTCCCAGGTGGGGGCGAGGCCCCGCTCCACCGCTCTCTGCCGCCAGGTGAGGAGAAGCTTGGGGATGGGGATCTTCACCGGGCAGGCTTCGTAGCAGGCTCCGCAGAGGGTGGAGGCGTAGGGAAGGGGGTAGGTGTCCTCGAGGCCCAGGAGCCCGGGGTCCAGAACCGCCCCGATGGGCCCCGAGTAGACGTAGCCGTAGGGGTGCCCCCCGGTCTGGCGGTAGACGGGGCAGGCGTTCAGGCAGGCCCCGCAACGGAGGCACCGCAAGACCTCCCAGGCCTCGGGGTCGTGGAGAAGGGTGGTGCGGCCGTGGTCCACCAGGACCACGTGGACCTCCCTAGGCCCCTCCTCTCCCTCCTTCGCCGGGCCCTGGATGAGGGAGACGTAGGTGGAAAGCCGCTGCCCCGTGGCCGCCCGGGCGGTGAGGGGGAGGAAGAGGGCCAGGTCGGCAAAGCGGGGGAGGAGCTTTTCGATCCCCACGAAGGCCACGTGCACCCTGGGGAGGCTGGTGGAAAGGCGGATGTTCCCCTCGTTCTCCATGAGGGCCAGGGTACCGGTTTCCGCCACCAGGAAGTTGGCCCCGCTGATGCCCAGGTCGGCAGTGAGGAAGGCTTCCCGCAGGACCTTCCTGGCCACGGCGGCCAGGGCCTCGGGGGAGGCGTCCAGGGGGGTACCGAAGCGCTGGTGGAAAAGCCTTTGGATGTCGGTAAGGGCCAGGTGGATGGCCGGGCCTACGATGTGGCTTGGAGGTTCCCCCAGGAGCTGGATCAGGTATTCCCCGAGATCGGTTTCGTACACCTCCACCCCCAGGGACTCGAGAAGAGGGTTCACCCCAAGCTCCTCCGTGAGCATGCTCTTGGCCTTCACCGCCCGCTTCACCCCGTGGCGGGCCACGATCTCCCTCAGGATGCGGTGGGCTTCCTCTGGGCCTTCCGCCCAGTGCACCCGGACACCCTTTTCCTGTAGCCGCTTTTCCGCTAGCTCCAGGTAATGGTCCAGGTGGGTGAGGAGGTGGTCCTTGACCCTCCTGGCCCTTTCCCGCCAGGCCTCGGCGTCGATCTCCTGGTAAGCTCTCTTGCGGTTGGCCTCGAAGTGCAGGGTGGCTCCGGTGACCGCCTCCCGCACCCCGGGGTGTTCCCTTAGGAGCCTGGCGGCTTCCTTGGGGTAGAGCTTGGCCTTAACCTGCATACGCCTCCCATAGAAGGGTGGCCAGGGGAACCACCCGCATGTTCCTTCCCTGCTTGCCCATGCGTCCGGTTAAGTGGAGGAGGCAGCCGGCGTCCGTGGAGGTGAGGGCATCCGCCTTGGGCAGGGTGGAGATCTTGCGGTCGGCCATGGCCAGGGAGACCTCGGGAAGCTTCACCGAGAAGAGCCCCCCAAAGCCGCAGCACTCCTCCGCCGCCTCCCAGGGGAGGATCTCCGCCCCGCTGTTTTTCAGGAGCAAAAGGGGTTCCTCCTGGACCCCAAGCTCCCTCAAGGCGTGGCAGCCGTGGTGGTAGGCTATGGTTTTCCCCTGAAGCCCCTTCCCCAGCTCGGTCACGCCCAGCACCCGCACCAGGAACCGGGATAGCTCGTAGGTCTTCTCCGAAAGCCTAAGGGCTTCCCCGTCCCCGGGAAGAAGCTCGAGGTAGTGGTTTTTCACCATGCTGGCACAGCTTCCCGAGGGCAGGACCACGTACTCGGCATCCTGGAAGATGCCTACGGTCCGCTGGGCCAGGGACCGGGCCTCGTTCCAGTGGCCGGCGTTGAAGGCAGGCTGGCCGCAGCAGGTCTGCTCCTTGGGGAAGTCCACCTCCACCCCTAAGGCCCTCAGGAGGCGTACCGTGGCCACCCCCGCTTCCGCGTAGAACTGATCGGCCAGGCAGGTGATGAAGAGGGCTACCCGCATTTGCCCCTATACTAACGGCTTGGCCAGACCAAGGGGGCTTGACTGCTCGCGGGGGTTGGAACAAACGCCTTGACCCTACCCCCAGGGGGGTGTATAATCCCAGGAACGACGTGCATACCTTTGCCTACACCAGACCCCGAGCGTAAAGAAGGAGCCCCAAGATGACCTGGAAGGAAGCCTACCCGGATATCCCCTTAGGCCAGGATGCCTGCGGCATCATCGCCATGGCGGAAAAAAGCGGCAAGCCCTCCCACCGCATCGTGCGGAGGACCCTGGAAAGCCTGTACCGCATGGCCCACCGGGCAGGGGCCATCCGGGGAGAAGGGGATGGGACAGGCATCCAGACCGATATCCCCCGGGAGCTATGGACCCGCTTCCTGGAGGAGGCGGGGCTCGAGCCGGAGCTGGCCTTTAACCCCCGCTTCTTCGTGGGGCACTTTTTCCTGCCCAAAACCGAGGCGGGGCGCCTCGAGGAGTTCTACGAGCTCCTGAGGCGGGAGGGCCAGCCCCTTGGGGTGCGCCCGGTCCTCTTCCGCCGGGGGGAGGTGGTGAGCGAGGTTCTGGGCCCCGTGGGCCGTCGCACGGAGCCCATCTTCCTCCAGGTGGCGGGGCTTAGCCCCGATGGGGACGGTCCCCTGTGGGAGCTGGGCCTGAGGCTCGAGGCCAGCTTCCCCGTCCACGTGGTTTCCCTTTCCACCTACAGCGTGGTCTACAAGGTGCGGGGGGCGGCGGAGCTTTTGAAGCGCTACTACCCCGAGCTTTCCCGCCCCGAGTTTAAGAGCGCCATTGCCCTTGGGCACAACCGCTACTCCACCAACACCCTCTCCACCTTCGAGCAGGTCCAGCCCTTTGGCCTTCTGGGCCACAACGGGGAGATCAATACCATCGAGCGCCTCAGGCGGGAGCTGGATTACCTGGGCATCCCCCGCACCGGGGGCTCGGACTCCCAGGACCTGAACCGCATGCTGGAGGGGCTCATCTACCGCTACGGGCTTTCCCTGCCCGAGGCCATGGACCTGGTCTTCCCCCCTGTGCTGGGGGAGGTGAAGGGGCTCGCCCCTGAGCTTCAGGACCTGTACCTGGCCCTGCGCCAGCGCTTTGGCCCCCTGGCCCAGGGGCCTGCCGCCATCGTGAGCCGCCACCGGGACGAGGCGGTCTTCGCCACCGACGCCATGGGCTTGAGGCCCCTCTGGCAGTTCGAAACGCCTTACGAGATCGTCTTCTCCTCCGAAAGGGGGGTTTTCAACGCCGAGGAGTTTGTGGGCGAACCCAAGCCCCTGGCTCCCGGGGAAAAGGTTTACCTGCGCCTGACCCCGGAGGGCCCCCGGGTCCTTCCCTTTGACCGCCACCAGCGCCTGGTGCTGGAGCGGATCGCCGCCCGCACCCCGGTGGCAGGGTACCGGGTCCACCTTTCGGGGCCCATCCGCCAGGCTCCGCCCCCCGTGGCCGGGGGGAGCGAGCCCCAGGTGGAGGAGAAGCCGGCCCCGCCCCCGTTGGGCTTGGAGCGGGCCTTCGGCTGGGACCGGTGGGATGGAGCTTACCTCGAGGCCCTGACCAAGACCGGCAACGAGCCCATCGGCTCCCTGGGCTACGACGGTCCCCTGGCCGCCTTGAACCCGGAGAAGCCCAACCTCTCCGAGTTCTTCAAGGAGACCGTGGCGGTGGTGACCAACCCGGCCATCGACCGGGAGCGGGAAATCGAGCACTTCTCCACCCGCACCCTCCTGGGCCGGCGCCCTCTTCCCGACGGACGGGGTGGGGGAAGGGTGGAGGAGCTTCTTTTGCCCATCGTTTTGGAGGAGGACCAGGGCCTGGCGGAAGGCTTCGGCACCCTGACCCTGGGTGAGGTGAAATCCCGCTTCAAGACCGCCACCCTCGTGCCCCAGTTCGGTGTGGAGGAGGGGCTTCTTCTTGGGCTTAAGCGCCTGGAGGAGGAGGCGGTTAAGGCGGTGGAGGAAGGGGCCGAGGTCCTCATCCTCTCCGACCGGGGGGCCTTCCAGGGTGGGATCTGGATCGATATCGGCCTGGCGGTGGCGGCGGTGAACCGGGCCCTCATGAAGCGGGATGCCGAGGGGATCGCCCTGAGGCGGCGTACCTCCATCCTGGTGCACTCGGGAGGGGTGAGGAACCTTCACGACGTGGCCTTCCTCCTGGGCCTGGGGGCGGAGGCGGTGGCCCCCTGGCTTCTTGAGGAGAAGGCCCGGGCCCTGGAGGGGAGGAAGGGGGTGGCCAATGTCCTCGAGGCCCTGCGCAAGGGCCTGGAGAAGGTCATCTCCACCATGGGCATCCACGAGCTTCGGGGCTACGGGAAGATCTTCAGCGCCATCGGGCTCAAGCCGGAGCTGGCCGAGTACTTCGGCACCCGGAACTTCCTGGGTTCGGAGACCGGAGGATACGGCTTTTTGGAGCTGGAGCGCACCCTTTTGGAGCGGGAGGGCTTCTTCCGGGCGGAGAAGGTCATGCCCGCCAAGGACTTCCGCTTCAACCCCAGGATCTACAAGGCGGCCCAGGAGGTGGCAAGCGGCCAGGCCCCTTATAGCCACTTCCAGGAAAAGGTCCGCTCCTTGGAACGGGAAAGCCCGGTGGCGGCCAGGCAGCTTCTGGAGGTGCGCTTCCCCGAAAGGAGCGAGGTTTCCCCCGAGGAGGTGGACCTTTCCGTGGGGGGCCACTCCCTGCCCTTCCTGATCAGCGCCATGAGCTTCGGTTCCCAAGGGGAGGCCTCCTTCCGCGCCTATGTGGAGGCGGCCAAGCGCCTCAACATGCTCTGCATCAACGGGGAAGGTGGGGAGATCCCCGACATGCTGGGCAAGTACACCCACTGGCGCGGCCAGCAGGTGGCCTCGGGCCGGTTTGGCGTCCACGCCTACATGCTGAACTCCGCCGCGGTCATCGAGATCAAGATCGGCCAGGGGGCCAAGCCGGGGGAGGGAGGGCACCTGCCGGGGAAGAAGGTTTCCCCCAAGGTGGCCGCCGCCCGCAACGCCGTGCCCGGGGTGGACCTCATCAGCCCCTCCAACAACCACGACCTCTACTCCATCGAGGACTTAGCCCAGCTCATCGAAGAGCTGAAGACGGTGAACCCCAAGGCCCTGGTTTCCGTGAAGGTGCCCGTCATCCCCGGGATCGGCACCATCGCCGTGGGAATCGCCAAGGCGGGGGCGGATGTCATCACCCTCTCGGGGTTTGAGGGGGGGACGGGGGCGGCCAGGCTCCATGCCCTCAAGTATGCGGGGCTTCCCGTGGAGATCGGGGTGCGGCGGGCCCACCGGGCCTTGGTGCGGGCCGGGCTTCGCGACCGGGTGGAGATCTGGGCGGATGGTGGCCTTAAGACCGCCTACGATGTGCTCCGCATGGTCCTTCTGGGGGCGGACCGGGTGGGCATGGCCACCATGGCCATGGTGGCCATCGGCTGCACCATCTGCCGGGGATGCCAGCTGGATACCTGCCACGTGGGCATCACCACCCAGATCGAGACGCTGGAGGAGGCTTTGGCCCACGGGCTAAAGCGCTTCGTGCCCCAGGACCTGGACCGGGCGGTGGAGCACCTCACCCGTTTCTTTGAGGCCAAGGGGGAGGCCCTGCGTGAGCTGGTGGCCGCCTTGGGGGCCCGCTCCCTTCGGGAGCTGAGGGGCCGGGTGGACCTCCTCTACCAGCGGGACCACCTGGAGGAGCTGGACCTTTCCTACTTCTTCCTGCCCGTGGAGGAGCCCGAGTGGCTTAAGGACACCTCGGCCCATGTGCTGAGGAAGCCCTTGAACCAGCTCACCCGCACCATCACCGAGGTGGTGATGGGGGCTTATGGGGAGGGAAGCCGCAAGCTGGTCTTCCAGGAGGGCCCGGTGAACTCCACCGACCGCGCCCTGGGGGCCCACCTGGCAGGGGAGATCGCAAGAAGGCGGCTTTACGGCAAGGGCTTTGACGCCGAGGTGGAGCTCCGCTTTGATGCGGGAAGCGTGGCCGGGAATGGCCTGGCGGCCTTTAACCTCGAGGGCATGAAGGTGGTGGTGGAAGGAGGGGCCCAGGACGGGGTGGCCAAGAGCGCCTTTGGGGGCACCGTGGCCATCCTCAAGGGCCGGAACCCCTACGGGGCCTATGTGGATGGCTCCGTGGGCAAGAGCTTCGCCTACGGGGCCATAGGGGGCCTCCTCATCGTGGAGGGGGTGGCGGATAGCCGCTTCTGCATCCGGCTTTCCGGGGCGGATGTCATCCTGGGCGGGGAGCCGGAAAGGCCCCTGAGGGACGAGCTCGGCAACCTGGCGGCCCGGGCCCAGGCCAAGGGGTTTGCCTTTGAGTACATGACCCGGGGGCGGGCCTTGGTCCTGGGGGACCCCGGGCCCTGGATCTGCTCGGGCATGACTGGGGGGCGGGTCTACCTCCGCCACTGGCCAGAGATGGGCCTCACGGAGGAGGCCATGAAGCGCCGCCTGGCCAAGGGGGCCAAGGTGGCGGTGAAGCCCCTGGACCTGAGGGGGATAGAGGATGTGCGGGAGCTTCTTTCCGCCTACATCCGGGTCCTCAAGGAGGCCAAGCGGGAGGAGAAGGCGGCCCGCCTGGAGAAGCTTCTGGAGGATCCTGCCCAGCACTTCCGCATGGTGGAGCCCGTGAACCAGCAGGTGGAGCAGGGGGTGAGCACGGAGTAATCTCTACTCTGATGATCCGGCTGGGTTGCCCCCCAGGGGAGCCTTATCCCCTGGGGTCTTTGCCCTAGACGAAGGGGGGTGGGGAAAGGTACATTTGTCCCGTGGACCCCGGGGCCCTTCTGGACCTTCTCAAGCGGCGCACTGGCTTTACCGAGGAACATGCGGCCATGCTCCGCGAACTGGGGGCCCTTATGATTCCCCTGGCCCCCGAGGTGGCCTTGGCCTTTTACGACTACCTGGGCCGGGATAAGGAGCTGGGGGCCATCCTCCATGCCGTCCCTGGAAGGGTGGAGCGGCTTTATGGCACCTTTGCCCGCTGGTATGCCGAGCTCTTCGGGGGCACCTACGACCGGGTCTATGCGGAAGGCCGCAGGCGGATTGGCCTGGTGCACGCCCGGTTTGGCATCGGCCCCAGGGCTATGGTTCCGGCCATAGGCATCGTGCAGGAACTCTCCCTCGAGCACCTGCGCACCGCCCTCCGTGGCCCGGAGGTCTACAGCGCGGTGGAGGCTTTTGAGAAGATCATCGCCATAGAGATTGCCCTTATTGAGGAAAGCTACCTCGAGGCCCTCTCCCTGGGCCTGGCCCTTGGCCACCGGGACCTGAAGGAGGCCTTGGCCCAAGGGGCGGCTGCCCTTTTGCAGGCGGGCCACTCCTAGGGCTCCCGGGCCAGGTCGTTGAAGCGCACGTGGGCGGCGTGGAACTGGAGTTCCACCGTGCCCGTGGGGCCGTTTCGCTGTTTGCCCACGATGATCTCGGCGATCCCCGCCTTTTCCGAGTGGGGGTTATAGTACTCGTCCCGGTAGATGAACATCACGAGGTCCGCATCCTGCTCGATGGAGTTGTGGACGATGATGTTGTTGGCAATGAAGTTGTGTAAGCCAGGGACAGTGAGGTCAAATACTTCCTCTATTCCGTCTGGCTGGATGGAGGCTACCTTGTCCCAGTAAACATCGCTGGTAGCCATCTGGCTTAAGGCCACCGATTTCACAGCGTGGGCCATTCGCACGGCCCGGTCCCGGCTTAGGTTTTGCCTAAAGAGCGTGCTGCCTGCGTAGGCCATGCCCACGGCGCGGTAGAGTTCCCGCTGGGAAAGCCCTGATGCCTGCTGCAGAGTGTGACGGGGTAGGGCACAACCATCCCCGATGAGGTGCCCGAGAAGGGCGAGTTCCTCGTCCCCAAGGGTTTGTTGGGTGGCCACATCTAGCCTCCGAGGTAAGGCTACCCAATCCCCAGGCCGAAGCTCATCCAGGCGCTTCCATCCCTTTGAGGTTAGGAACTTGTGGTTGGCGGTGGCGCGGATTTGGCGTCCCAGTTGCGTGGTGAGGGCGAAGACCGGTTTTACCCCTGTGGCAAAGGCCCGGCTTACCATGGCTGCTTCCAGCTTCATGGTGGCTTCGTTAAGGGCCAAAACGTGAAACCCGGACCTGCCTACCAGTTCGCGTATGGGTTTTCTTGAGCCATCGGCCAGCTGGACTAAGGTGTCTCCAGCCAAGCAACCCGACTCTCGCAAGTCCGAAAGCATGGGGCGCTTGTTGGGCCTGGCCTCCACCGCCCGGGAAAGCTGGCTTAGGGCGATCACGGGCACGTTGAGCTCCCGGGCGAGGGCCTTAAGCCCGCGGGAGATGGCGGCGATCTCCTGCTGCCGGTTCTCCCCCTGCTTGCCCGCCCCGGGGCCGGACATGAGCTGGAGGTAATCGATGATGAGAAGGCCCACCTCGTACTGGCTTCTAAGCCGCCTGGCCCGGGCCCTGAGCTCCATCAGGGTGAGGTCTGGGGTGTCGTCGATGTAGATGGGGGCTTCGGAAAGCCTTCCCGCCACGTCCACCAGGCGGGAGAAGTCGCGGTCCGTGAGCTGGCCCAGGCGCACCCGGTTCATGTCGATGCGGGCTTCCGAGCACATGAGGCGCAGGGTGAGCTGGGAGGCGGGCATCTCCAGGGAGTAGATGCCCACCCCAATGCCCTCCTTCAAGGCGGCGTGCTGGGCGATGGTGAGGGCAAAGGCGGTCTTTCCCATAGCGGGGCGGGCGGCGATGATGTTTAAGGAGCCCGGGGCCAAGGTACCGATGAGCTGGTCCAGTTCCTTGAAGCCGGTGCGGACCCCGGAGACCTCCCCCTTGTTCTGGAAGAGGGCCTCGATGTGCTCAAAGGTTTCGTGGACCAGCTCCCGGATGGAGCGGGCCTCGGTTTCCGTCTGGGTGAGGGCCACCTCGAGGATCTTCTTGCCCGCGGTGTCCAGGATCTCGTCCAGGCTTCCCGCCTCCTCGTAGGCCAGGCGCATGGCCTCGCCTGCCGCTTGGATGAGCTTTCGTAGGGTCCATTTCTCCGCCACGATGCGGGCGTAGTGCTCCGCGTAGGCGGCAGTGGGGGTGGCCTCGGAAAGCTGGACCAGGTAGCTGACCCCTCCCAGGGCTTCCAGCTCCCCCCGGCGGGATAGCTCCTCCGCCAGGGTCACCAGGTCCACGGGCTTCCCCTGGGACCTGAGGGTCTGCATGGCGGCGTAGATCTTGCGGTGGGCCTCCGCGTAAAAGGCCTCGGGGGAGGGGAGGAGGCCTTCCAGCTCGTCCAGCACATCGGAATCCAGGAGAATGGCCCCCAGGACGCTCTGTTCCGCCTCGAGGTTGTGGGGGGGAATACGGCCTTCCATACCCATAGGCCTTACCAGGCTACGCCCACCCCCCCGGGTTTTGCCAGGGGCCTATACCTAAGGGAAGCCTTGGCTTGCCAAGGCCTTTGGTTTTCTCACCTTTTTCCCTTAGGGTGGGGGTGTGCGGTGGCTTCTGGTCCTTTCCTGGATTGCCTTTACCTCTTGCCGGAGCCAGGCTTTGCCTGAGCCCTTTGCCAGCCTGGAAAGGGGCGTGGCGGAGGAGGTGCGCCAGGTGGCCCTGGGCGGTGAAGGGTATGCCCGGATGCTTTCGGGCTGGTTGCTTGTGGACCGGGAGGAGGTGCCCCTGGCAGAACGGGCGGAGTATGCCTGGCGCTACGCCCTCTTCCTGGAGGGGGTTAAGGCCTTTGAGCCGGGCTGGGAGGCCAAGGATGCTTGGCGAAAGGCGGCCCGCCTTCTCCTAGAAGCCCAAGACCCCCGGGCCTTTTCCGCCTGGGAGAGGCTTCTTCCGGAAAGGGAGGCGGTGGCCGCCCTCCTTTCCCTGGGGGAGGGGGAGAGGCTTTGGGAAGCCCTCTTCCAGGGGCGGGCCTACGAGGCTCTTTTGCAGGTTCTTCCCCTGGGGGTGCGTCCCGACCTCCGCGCCCAGGCCCTTTTCCGGCTAGGGCGCTATGGGGAGGCTTTGCCCTTTTACCGGGAGTGGGCCAGGCGGGACCCCAGGGGGTACCTGGGCCTGGGTTACGCCCTGTGGCGGCTTGGGCGAAGGGCTGCTTCCCCGTCAGGGGAACACCTCGAGGAGGCCCTGGAGGCCTTGGCTCGCTATGACCACCCGGAAAGCCGCTACGCCCAGGGGCGGATCCTGGAGGAAATGGGAAGGATCCTCGAGGCGGTGGAGGCCTACCGGCGAAGCACCCCAGAAGGCCTCTGGCGGGCCGCGGGAATCCTGGAGCGCCAAGGCCTCGTGCGCCAAGCCCTGGCCCTCTACCTGGACCTAGGCCGGGGGGGTAGCCCTTATGCCGACGACGCTGCCCTTCGGGCCTACTTCCTGGCGGGGGAGCTGGGCTTAGCCGAATCCCGGAGGGAAGCCCTGAACCTGGTGCAGGGTGGGCTGGGCCTTCTTCTGGGGAAGGAGCCTCTTCCTCCACCCCCGGCCCCTTCTTCCTCGCCGCCTCCCGAGGCTTCCCTGGTGGAGGCCCTGGTGGCTTTCGGCAAGGAGGCCTGGGCCCGGGGGGTGGTGCGCTACGCCCTTTGGCAAAGGCCTGGGGACTGGCCTGCCCTGGTCCCTCTCCTTTACCGCCTGGGGGCCTACCGGGAGGGCATCCGGGCCGCCTGGCCCACGGCCTTGGCCTACCCCCGCCCCTACCGGGAATGGGTGGAGGGCTATGCCGGGAAGGAGGGCTTAGACCCCAACCTGCTTTATGCCCTCCTCCACGTGGAAAGCCGCTTTGACCCCCTGGCGGTAAGCCCCACGGGGGCCTTGGGCCTGGGCCAGTTCCTAAGGAGCACCTGGGAGGATGTGGCCCGGATGCTGGGAGAGCCTCCTGCCGATCCCTTTGACCCCGAGGCCAGCATCCGCTACGCCGCCCGCTATCTGCGCTGGCTTATGGATAGGTGCGCCGCCTATAGGGGCCTGGAACAGGTGGCCTGCGCCGTAACCGCCTATAACGGAGGCGTTGGCTACACCCTGAGGGGCATTGCCCGGGAAGGTGGTCTTTACGCCTTCCTTCGCTTCCAGGAGCGGGATGAGCCCCGGGAGTACCTGGCTAAGGTGCTTTCCGCCTACGCCGCCTACCGGGCTATTCCTTAGCCTGGCGCAGCTCCTTCTCCGTCCAGGCGATGAGGGGCTTGAGGGCGAAGGGGGCGAAGAGGGTGGTGAGGACCACCATGAAGAGCACGATGGCGTACTCCTCCTCGTTCACCGCCCCTGCTGCCAGCCCTAGGGCCGCTACGATCAAACCCACCTCCCCCCGGGGGGCCATGCCTACCCCCACGGTGAGGGCCGAGCGGACTCCTTGGGTAAGGGCTCCCAGGAACCCACCCAGTACCTTGCCCAGGATGGCGATAACTGTCACTACACTGCCTGCCACCAAGGTGGCGGGGGAGATGAGGGCGGAAAGCTCCAACCGTACCCCCACCATGGCGAAGAAGATGGGGGCCAGGAAGCTTTCTATGGCGAAGACCGGTTCCTCGAGGCGGTACTTTTCCCGCACCTCGGAGAGGAGCATCCCGCCCAGGAAGGCCCCCACGATGGGGGCCAGGCCGATGGAGGCCGCCAGGGCAGCCATGCCGATTCCCAAAGCCAGGGCGAAGCCCATGGGGCTGCCCACGGGGAGTTTTTCTAAGGGCAAGCGGGCGAAAAGGGGCGAGAGGGCCACGGCCAGGCCCACGAAGACCACGGAAAGGAGGATGAGCTGCAGGATGGCCCCTGTTTCCACCTGCCCTGTTTTGGCCACCCCGTTCACCACCGCCAGGACGATGAGGCCCAGGACGTCGTCAATGACCGCAGCCCCCAGGATGATGCGGGCGTAGGGGCGGGAAAGCACCCCAAGTTCCTGCAACACCCTAGCGGTGATCCCCACGCTGGTGGCCACCAAGGCGGTGCCGAGAAAAAGGGAGGGCAGGGTGGCAAAGCCGATTTGGAGACCAAATAGGTACCCTCCCACGAAGGGGAAGGCCACCCCCAAGACCGCCACCAAAAGGGCTTCCTTGCCCACGGCCAGGATGTCCTTTAGCCGGGTTTCAAGGCCTACCATGAAAAGGAGGAAGATGGCCCCAAGCTCGGCGATGAACTCCAAAATCTCTCCTTCGTGGACCAGGCCCAGGAGGGCGGGGCCCACCAGGATACCGGCCAGCACCTCCCCGATAACCACGGGTTGGTTCAGGCGCTTGAAGAGGAAGGCCATGACCTGGGCGGCCAGGATGAGGTAGAAGACCTCCAGGATGTGCCCAGCTCCGTGCATCACCGCCTCCTTAGGATGAGCTTGAGGAAGTCGCTCCGGGTGAGGATGCCCACCACCCTATTGCCCTGGTCCACCACCGGCAGGTGGCGCACCTCGCTGGTGAGGAGGGTTTGCAAAGCCGTTCCCACCGGGTCCTCGGGATGCAGGCGGGGGATATCCGTGCGCATCACCGCCTTTACCGGCGTTTTCTGGTAGCGCCGGTAGATATCCTCCAAAAACTCCCCATCTACCCACTCCCCGAAAAGCTGCAGGGCCTCCACATCGGAGAAGGGGATGTTTTCGGGGTGGGGGAGGAGTTCCTCCACCTGGAGTAGCCCCAGCAAGCATCCCTCTCGGTCCACCACAGGAAGGCTACCGTAGCGCTTCTCCAGGATGCGCCGGGCCGCTTCCTCGAGGGTGGCCTCCGGCCCGATGGTGTCGGGGTTTGGGGTCATGAGTTCGGCTACCTTCATGGGCTAAAGTTTACCAGCGCCGCCACCTGGGGGCAAAGCGCCGGGCCATGAGGGCGCCGAAAAGGAACCCCCCCAGGTGGGCCCACCAGGCCACCCCGGGTAGGCCCAAAAGCCCCTGGAAGAGTTGAAGAAAGGCCCAGTACCCGATGTAGAACCCCGCGGGGAAGGTGACGAAGAGGGGGAAGACGAAGAGGATCACCGAGACCACGTAGGCCCTGGGGAAGAGGATGTAATACGCCCCCAGCACCGCCGAGACCGCCCCGCTGGCCCCGATCATGGGGATGGTGGAGGTGAGGGAGAAAAGCCCCTGGGCCAAGGCGGCGGCCAGCCCCCCCAGGAGGTAGAAGAGGAGGAAGCGCCCGTGGCCCATGCGGTCCTCCACGTTGTCCCCGAAGACCCAGAGGAACCACATATTGGAAAGAATATGAAAAAAGCTCCCGTGGAGGAACATGCTGGTGAGGAGGCGGTAGCCTTGGCCCACAGGGTCCTGAAAGAACAAGGCGGGGATAAAGCCGTAGGCCTGGGCAGACCACTCCAGGCCCACGGAAAGTTGCCACAAAAAGGCTAAGGCGTTAAAGAACACCAGGCCCTTGACCACGAAAGCGGGCCGGCGGGCATGGTTGATGTCGTAGAGGGGAAACACCCTAAGGCCTCCCGGGCTGCTGGTGACGATAGGGTACGGGCACGTACTGCACGCTGGGCTTACCCCCCTGGGCCTGGGGGTAGAGGTCCATGAGCTCGTAGACCTCGAGGGGCATCTCCGTGCTCACGGGAAGACCCATCTCCCGGGCCTGGGCCACGTCAATGGGGTAGTCGTGGGTCCAGGTGCCTTGGGAGAGGAGGGTGGCCACCTCCTCCGCCTTCTCCTCAGGCATGCGCTTCAAAAGCAGGTTTTTCACCGTGGCCTTCACCTGCTTCAGGGCCTTTTCCGCCACATCCGCCAGGATCAGGGTCTGGTCGTCGATCTCCTGGATGGGCTTCTTCTCCAGCACCTTGAGGATGCTGGCCGCCGGATACTGGCCGAGCTGGGGGTCCACGGGGCCCAAGACGGCGTTTTCATCCATGACGATCTCGTCGGCGGCCAGGGCGATGAGGGTACCCCCGGACATGGCGTAGTGGGGCACGAAGACCGTGACCTTGGCGGGGTGGCGCAACAGGGCCTCGGCGATCTGCTCCGCCGCCAGGACCAGGCCCCCTGGGGTGTGGAGGATGAGGTCTATGGGCACATTCTTGTCCGTGAGGCGGATGGCCCTTAGGACCTGCTCCGAGTCGTCGATGTTGATGAAGCGGCTGATGGGGATGCCCAGGAAGCTTACGGCTTCCTGGCGGTGGATGAGGGTGATGACCCGGCTTTTCCGCTTGCGCTCCAGCTCGGCGATCTTCCGGGCCCTGGCCCCCAGGAGCATCTGCTGTTGCAGGTAGGGGGTGAGGGCGGACAGGATAAAGAAGAGCCAGAAGAGCTGAAAGAAGATTTCCATGAGAAGAGTATATAGGCCTAGGAGGAGCGGGCGGGGCGGCGGGGCCTTGGGGCTTCGCGCAGAAGTAGCCTGCCGATCTCGGGGGCAAACCGGATGAGGAGGGCCCCCAGGGGGATGGAAAGAAGCACCAAGAGCACCGCCACCTGGGCCACCAGGGGATATCCCTGTTCCAGGGCCAGGCTTCCCAGGACCAGGTTAAACTCCCCCCGGGGTACCAGGTACAAGGCGCTATAGAGCCGGCGTTTACGGGAAAGCCCCACCCGGGCGCCCCCCGCATGGTTTAAGGGTAGCTTCAGAAGAAGCCCGATAAGGGCCAGGACTACAACCGCAGGCGTCAAGCCCTGGAAGAGGCTGAGGGCCTTTGCCCCCACCACCAGGAAGAAGAGGGCCACGCCCAGATCCCGCACGGGGCCGAAGAGGTGCTCCAGCCTTTCCCGAAGGCCTAAAGCAGCAGCGATGACCCCTGCGAGAAACGCACCCACGCCTTCCGAGGCCCCGATGGCGTGGAAGAGCAGGGCGGTCCCGGTGGTGAAGGTGGCTCCGAGAAGGAGGATGAGCTCGTGGGATAGCCCTTCCATCCAGGAAACCAGCTTGGGACCGATGAAGCGGGCGAAGAGCAGGTAGGCGAGGGCCAAGGCTATCCCTCCGATGAAGCCCACGGGGCCGTGCCCGCCCAGGAGGGCCAGGAGGATGGCCACCACCAGGTCCTCGAGGACCAAGACCCCCAGGACCACCTCGCTTTCGGGGTTGGCCGCCCGGCGCAGGTCGATGATGAGCTTGACGATCACCGCACTGGAGCTAATGTAGATGGCTCCGGCCAGCAGGGCAGCTCCCCGGAGGTCCAGCCCAGCCAGGAGTCCCAGGATAAAGCCCAGGGGCAGGGCCAGGGTGTCGTAGAGGCCTGCCCTAATCGCCTTCCCCGATAGCCCCTTAAGCCGGTCGGGACCGAACTCCAGCCCCACGGAGAAAAGGAGGAGAAGAAGCCCCAAAGAGGGCAGGGGTTCCAGCTCCTCCACGGGGAGCCTCTCGCCCATCAATAGCCCCGTGAGAAGGTACACGGGCAGGGGAGGAAGCCCCGCCTTGTGGACGAGAAGGGCTCCCAGGGCCAGAAGCCCCGCCGCCAGGGTAAAGGCCTCCACGGAAGGGTGCATCAGAGGGTCCTCTTCAGGGTTTCCACGGCCTCGCGGCTTCCCGCCACCACCAGGGTATCCCCCGTTTCCAGAAGGGTGTCGGGGCTGGGGTTAGGGATGAGGGGAGCCCCAGGGCGGTCCACGGCCAGGAGGTGGGCCCCAGGGGGCAGGGCAAGCTCCCCCACCCGCTTGCCCACCAGCTTGGAGCCGGGCAGGACCTTGATCCACTCGATGACCTTCTGCCCAAGCTTGCTTTGGGTGTCCCCTACCGCCTCGGGGTGGAAGAGCACCCCAGCCAGGATGGCCCCAAGCTCTCGGGCTTCCTCGTCGGTGAGGTCCAGGGCCATGGTGGGCTCGTCCTCCTCCCCCGCCTCGAAGTACTGGACCTCCCGCTTCCCCGAGTGGTGGACCACGATGACGATCCGGTCGCCGCTTTGCACCGTGATGGTGTACTTCCGCCCCACGCCGGGAAGAACCGCTTCCTCCACCCTCATGGTCGCCTCCTGGGGGAAAACTGCACGGCCAGGGTGCGCCCGGCCACCAGGGCCAAGATGCCCAGGGTCCAGAAGAAGAGGTCCAGCCCGGAGAGCTTTTCGGCGAAGAGGAGGAGAAGAAGTTCCCGCAGGGCCAGGGCCACGCCGATCTCCAGGAGGACCTCGAGGCGCACCCTTTCAAACTCAAAGTACTCCACGAAGACCCGCACCAGCTCCAGGACGATGACCAGGCTCAGGACGTTGGTGACCAGTTCCTTAAGGCCCAGGCGCACCGTGGGTTCGGTAAAGGTGAGGCCCAGCTCCATGAAGGTGCGCCCCACCCCCACGAAAAGCCCGATGAGAAGGGCCACCACCACCAGGTTGAAGACCAGGCGGGTGGCCCGGCGGTACAGGGAAAGAAGCAGGTCCTGGCTCATGCCTAGAGAAGAAGGTTAAAGACCCGCTCAGCACGTTCGTGGTGTTCGGTTTGCGGGTTCTTAAGCCTGGGGTCCAGCTCCTTCAGTACCCGGGCGTAGGCCACCACCAGAGCCCCGGCGATCTCGGGAAGCAGGTTGCGCACGTCCTCGGAGATCTCAAGGTCCAAAGGGGGCAAGGAGGCCAGGGCGTCCAGCACGGGCTTGAGCTCCAGGGTGGTTTCCATGGCCCGGAACTCCTTTAGGGTTTCTTGAAGCCCCTTGGTGAGGGGCAGGTCGGGCTCGAGGATGATGTCCCGGCCGTTGTACTTGGCCTGGCGCTCCGCCACCACCAAAAGGTCATAGATCTTGTTCCTGAGGAAATCGGAAAGGCGTTTAAGGTCGTTCTTGTCCACATCCAGGCCCGCAGCCAGGCGGAAGAGCTTCTCAAACTCGGCTACTTTCATCAGCATACCCGCTCACCTCCTCACACCAGGGTAAGACTTGACAATAACATTGTCAAGAGACCTGATAAAAACACACCAACCTAAGGCGGAAGGCCAAGGGTTGGTGGGGTCTTTACCCCTCCTGCACGGGGATCCTCACGGGGGGCTCGGGCGGGCGCTTCTCCCGGGGGATCCTCACCTCCAGCACGCCCTTGTGGAGCTTGGCCTCAATGCCTTCCTTCTTGGCGTCCTTGGGGAGGAGGTAGGCGCGGTAGATGCGCCCGTAGACGATCTCCGAGAGGTGCTTGGTGCGCTTTTCCTCCTTTTTCTCCCCTTCCACCACCAGCTGGTCCCCATCGAGGCGCACCTCCAGGTTCTCGGGGCCCAGGCCCGGAACCTCCACCCGCAACAGGTAGTGGTCCTCGTGCTCGGAAAGCTCCGAAAGGGGCTCCAGGGTTTCGCCCTCCTCCTTAAAAACCTTCTCTAGCGCTTCCTCAAAGGCCTTGCGCACCCGGTTCCGGCCGAAGGGCCAAAGCTTCTCCAGCATCTTGACCTCCTCTTAAGGGCATAGGGCCCCGCCCTCAGGCGGGGCCCCCGGGGCTTTAGCGCACGTTTCCGGTTTCCAGCTTCCTCGCCCTCAGGTCCAGGAGGCTGTACTCACCCTCGGAGAGGTCGCCCGGCACCACCACCCAGCTTGCCCCCAGCATCTCGTGCTTCTGGCCCCTGCCGGCGGTGATCACCAGGAGGGGGTTATGGGTCTTGACCAGGTGGGCCACCTCATGGGACCCCCCTTCCCCAAGGCCCTTGTGGTAGGGGTTGGTGTAGAAGAGGAAGATCTTGGGGTAGTCCTTGAGGTCCCAGAGGGTCTTCAGGTGGTACTCCGCCACCCAGGCAGGGTAGCGCAGGGCCTCGCCCTCCTCGGGCTCGCCGTCATCGGTGATCTCCCCGCCGATGCCCGCCACCAGGTAGGGGCCCTTCCAGAAGGTGAAGGTCTCGTGGACGTTTCGCATCTCGGGCCGCACCAGCTCGATGTTGGCGGCCTCCCGGAGGTATTCCCAGATGGGGGCGTCCTGGGGCCCGGGGATGTAGGCGGTGGGGAGATGAGCCTCGGAAAGGATGCGGAAGAAGGCGGCGTAGTCGCGGCTTTTTGCCGTCTTGGGCATGAGGTTGCCCACCAGGGCGAGGGCGTCCGCCCCCGTTTCCGGGGCCAGCTTCACCAGCTTCTCCAGGGCCTCGAGGTCGCCCATGGGGTTGGAAGTGGCCAGGATGTACCGCGTGGTCCGCCGCATACCTCACCTCCTATTCCACCTGCACCTGGATCCTCTTGGGCCTGCTTTCCTCGGCCTTGGGCACCAGAAGGTGGAGCACCCCGTGGCGGAAGCGGGCCTGGACCCGGGAGAGGTCAAAGGTGCTGGGCACGTTGAAGCTCCGGGCGAAGGTGCCGTAGGGGCCCTCGAGGCGGTGGTAGGCCACGTTCTCCCGCTTCTCGAAGGGCCGCTCCGCCTTCACGGAAAGCACGCCTTCCTCGGCCACCACCTCCACCTTCTCCGGGTCCACCCCGGGAAGGTAGACCAGCACGTGAAGCCCAGCCTCATCCTCCATCACGTCCACCGGAGGGGCGTACACCCTGGGCCCCTGCTGGGGGGTGGCGCCGAAGGCCCTTGCCAGACGCTCCTGCAACTCCTCCAGCTCCCTGAAAGGATCAAACCGAACCATCCTCCTCACCTCCTTTCACCACCTCAGGAGCGCGGCCATGCCCCCGCGCTCCAGAAGTTCTTTTTCCGCTTCGCCCCGCACGAACTCCAGCTTGGCGGCATACCCCGCGGCCAGCTCGGGCAGGACCACGGCCAGGGGCTTGGCCTCGGGGTTTTGGCACTGGGCCAAGGCCCGGGCCTCATCGGGGAAGAAGATCCCGTCACAGGCGTAGGCGGTCTGGTCCAGGTGCCAGGGAAGCACCCAGAGCTCCACCCGTCCCTCCTGCACCCTTTCCAGCACCTCGGGGCCGAAGACCGCTTTGGGGTAGGCTTCCTCCAGCTTCTTGAGAAGCTCCACCTCCCCCTTGCGCTCTATCTCCTCCAGGACGGGCTCCAGCCGCTTGAGCACCTGGCCGGGACTGGCCCCGGGGTGGGGCAGGGAGGGAAGCAGGGCCACCAGCTTCTCCTTAAGGCGCTTGGGCAGGTAACCCAGGAAGAGCTTGGTGTGCTCCTCGGGGCCCATGAGGATCAGGCGGGTGAACCCCCGTTCCTCCACCAGCTTCTCCAGCTCGTGGCTCAGGGTCTTGTAAAAGCGCTCCTCCCAAGCGGCCAGGCGCTTGGCGAAGAGGTCCTGCCCCGCCCCGCCCCGGGAGATCCCCGCCAGGTTGAAGCGGCGCCCCGGGGCGTCCAGGGAAAGCCGCCGCCAGGCCTCGGTATCCAGGGCGAGGAAGGCATCCCCCACTTCCTGGATCTCGCCCAGGAAAACTTCAAACACCCGCCAGCGCTCCTGGTCCAGGTAGACCACCCCGTAGCGCTCGTACTCGTCCAGGGCGTAGATGAGGGGGAGGAGGAAGGGTTCGCCGTAGTGGGCTAAGGCCCCGTCCGTGAGGAAACGCCTTTCCTTTTCCCCCAGGAAGGTGGTCTTGAGGCTGGAGACCAGGGGCAGCTCCACCTGGAGCAGGAGGGTTTCAAAGAGCTTGTCCTTGGCGAAGAAGACGGCGGTCTTGGCCTCCAGAACCTGGTTTTTCAACACTTCCAGGACCCTATCCTGCAGGTCCTGGGGCACCCCCAGGGCCTTCATGGCGTCCTTGGCCCTTAGGGCATAGGCCCGGTTGGCGTTTTCCGGCTTGGCGGGGTTGATGTCCAGGTAGAGGGAGAGGATGGGCCCCTCTGCGATAGCCAGGGTTTCCTTGATGCGCCGGATTTCTTCCTTTCCGATCATAGGCCACCTCCTAAAAGGGCCACGGCTTTGCGCACGGCTTCTTGGTTGAGCCTTTCCTCCTGGCCCAGCCGGGTGAAGAGGGCCTCGAGGTCCGGCTCGGGAAAGGTGCTTTCCAGGTAGTAGGCCCGATCAAAGCCTTCCTCGGAAAGAAGGCGGAGGAGCGCCTCCCAGCCCTCCTCCTCCACCTGGGGCATCGGGGGGAGGGAGGCGCCTTGGCGGCGGAGGGCCTCGGCGATGGCCTCGGCATGGGCCCGCTCCCTACGGGCCACCTCCTCCAGGAGGGCCCGGAGGTGGGGGTAGGGCACCCTTTCCGCCGCCCGCTCCGCCCGCAGGGCATCCAGGAGCTCATCCTGGTAGGCCTTTTGCAGGACTTCCACCACGCTCATGCCGCCTCCTTTCTCAGGCCTCTACCCGCTCGGGGGTGCGGAAGACCAGCCCCGTGGGCCCGGCGTCCACCACCACGGCATCCCCCTCCTTGATCTCCCCGGCCAGGATCTTCACCGCCAGGGGGGTTTCCAGCTCCCGGGCGATCACCCGCTTCAGGGGCCTGGCCCCGAAGACGGGGTCGTAGCCCCGCTCGGCCAGGTAGTCCTTGGCGGCCTCGGTGAGGGTAAGGGTGATGCGCTTTTCCGCCAGGCGGGCCCTGAGGCTTTGGAGCTGGATCTCCACGATCTCCCGCAGCTGCTCCCGGGTGAGGGGCCTGAAGACCACGATCTCGTCCAGGCGGTTCAGGAACTCGGGGCGGAAGTGCTTTTGCAACACGGCGAAGACCTCCTCCCGGATGCGCTCGTAGGGCAGGCCCTTCTGGATGCCCTCGAGGATCAGGGGGCTTCCCAGGTTGGAGGTGAGGATGATCACCGTGTTGCGGAAGTCCACGGTGCGCCCGTGGGAGTCGGTGAGGCGGCCGTCGTCCAGGATCTGCAGGAGGATGTTGAAGACATCGGGGTGGGCCTTCTCGATCTCGTCGAAGAGGATGACCGTGTAGGGGCGGCGCCTCACCGCCTCGGTGAGCTGCCCACCTTCCTCGTAGCCCACGTAGCCGGGTGGCGCCCCGATGAGCCGGCTCACCGCGTGCTTCTCCATGTACTCCGTCATGTCGATGCGCACCATGGCCTCCTCGGTGTCGAAGAGGGTGGCGGCCAGGGTCTTGGCCAGCTCCGTCTTGCCCACCCCCGTGGGGCCCAGGAAGAGGAAGCTTCCGATGGGGCGGTTCGGGTCCTTGAGGCCGGCCCGGGCCCGCCTTATGGCGTCGGCCACGGCCCGGATGGCCTCCTCCTGGCCCACCACCCGCTTGTGGAGCTCGTCCTCAAGCCGTAAGAGCTTCTCCCTTTCCCCTTCCAGGAGCTTGGAAACCGGGATGCCCGTCCAGCGGGAGACGATCTCGGCGATGTCCTCCTCGGTCACCTCCAGGCGCACGAAGCGGGCGTTTTTGAGCTTCTCGGAGAGGGCCTCCACCTCGGCCTCGAGGCGGGGAAGCTCCCCGTAGCGGAGCTCGGCGGCCCGGTTCAGGTCGTACTGGCGCTCCGCCAGCTCGATCTGACGGCGTACCTCGTCCAGGCGTTGCTGGGCTTCCCGCAGCTTCTTCAGGACTTCCCGCTCCGCCTCCCACTCGGCCTTGAGCTTCTGGATCTCCTGGTTGAGGTGGGCGATCTCCTCCTCGATGGCCTTGAGCCTTTCCTGGGAGTCCGGGTCCTTCTCCTTCTTTAGGGCCTCCCGTTCGATCTCCAGCTGGAGCTTCTTCCGCTCCAAGGTGTCGATCTCCTCAGGGGCGCTTTCCAAGGCCATGCGCAGGCGGGCTGCCGCCTCGTCGATGAGGTCGATGGCCTTGTCGGGAAGGCGCCTTTCCGTGATGTAGCGGTGGGAGAGGACCGCCGCCGCCACCAGGGCCGGGTCGGAGATGCGCACGCCGTGGTGCACCTCGTACTTCTCCTTGATGCCCCGGAGGATGGAGATGGTCTCCTCCACGCTGGGCTCGTCCACGAAGACGGGCTGGAAGCGCCTTTCCAGGGCGGGGTCCTTCTCGATCTCCCGGTACTCGTCCAGGGTGGTGGCGCCGATAAGCCGAAGTTCCCCCCGGGCCAGGGCGGGCTTCAGCATGTTGCCGGCGTCCACGGCCCCCTCGGCCTTGCCCGCCCCCACCACGGTGTGGAGCTCGTCGATGAAGAGGATGATTTCCCCCTGGCTTTGCACCACCTCCTGGATCACCGCCTTCAGGCGCTCCTCAAACTCGCCCCGGTACTTGGCCCCGGCCAGGAGGGAGCCCATCTGCAAGGAGATGATGCGCTTGCCCTTGAGGCCTTCCGGCACATCCCCCTTCACGATCCGCTGGGCCAGCCCCTCCACGATGGCGGTCTTACCCACCCCCGGTTCGCCGATGAGGACGGGGTTGTTCTTGGTGCGCCGGAGGAGGATCTGGATGGTGCGCCTTATCTCCTCGTCCCGGCCGATCACCGGGTCCAGCTTGCCCTCGGCAGCCAGCTTGGTGAGGTCGATGCCGTACTGCTCCAGGGCGTTGTAGGTGCTTTCCGCATGTTCCGTCTGCACGGTTTTACCTCCTCTTAGTTCCTGTAGGGCTTTTCTTAAGGAGCCTTCTTCGGGAATACCCACCTGGAAGGAGGGCTCGGCCCTCGAGGCCTCCGCCAAGGCCAGGACCAGGGTATCCAGAGCCACGAACCGGTCCTGAAGCTCCCCCATGAGGGCCTCGGCCCGGTCCAGGGCCCGGGCAAGCCTTTGGGAAAGGTACTGGCCCACCTCGGCCCCCTCCACCTTGGGCAGGCGGCCCAGTTCCCGCTCGGCGCTTTCCTTGAGGGCCTTGGGGTTACCCCCTGCCCTCTCCAGAAGCCGCCAGGCCAGGCCCGTGGGGTCTTTCAGGAGGACCGCCCATAGATGGGGCAGGTCGATGGCCTGGTGCTTCATCTCCCGGGCCAGGACCTGGGCCTGGGCCAGGGCCTCGCGGGCGGCTTGGGTCCAGCGTTCCAGGTTCATACTCCCTTTCCTCCCACTGCCCAAATCATATCACTTGACAAAGATCATGTCAAGTAAGCTGCGCAGAACAAATACCCAACCAAAACCTCACGTCCAGGAGAGGTTCGCTAAACGGGGGCGGTGGCAACGCTCTTTGTCTTGATTATAGGGGAAAGGAATGGGAGGGATGTCCCGGTCTTCGGTTTGCCTTGGAGGTGGCTTGGGAAAGCCAAAGCCCCTGGCAGGGCTTAGCGGCGCTCCAGGATCTCCACCACCAAGGCCGCTCCCACCAGGTTGGCCCCCAGGTCGCGGCGAATGCGTTCCGCCTTGGCCATGCGCAGAAGGTCTTCCTCCCGGAAGTACCAGGCACCCCCCACCTCCAGGGGCTCCACGAAGCCGATCTCCACGTAGGCCCGCACCACCCCCAGGGAGAGGCCGTAGTCCGCCAGGGCCTCCAGGGATAGGTAGGGGCTACGCGCGAGCATAGCGCACCTCCTTGAGCTTCCGCCAAAGCTCCTCCTCCTCGGGCGTCAGGTCCTCGGGGATCACCACCCGCACCTCCAGGTAGAGGTCCCCGCGGCCATGGGGTCCGGGAAAGCCCTTCCCCTTAAGCCGGAGCTTTTTGCCCGCCTGGGTTCTGGGGGGGATGGTGACCTCCACGGGGCCTTCCAAGGTGGGGGCCCGCACCTTGCCGCCCACCACGGCGATGGGGGCAGGGACGTCCAGGGTGGCGTAGAGGTCCTGGCCCTCGAGGCGGAAGACCGGGTGGGGCAGAAGGCGCACGGAAAGGAGCAGGTCCCCTGGGGGTTCCCCAGGACCTCCCAGGCCCGCCAGGCGGATGAGGCTTCCCTCCTGCACCCCTGGGGGAATCCTCACGGAAACCCGCCTTCCCCCCACCTCCACCACCTTTTCGCCTCCCCGGAAGGCTTCCTCGAGGGTGAGGGGAAGCTCGGCCCTGAGGTCGCGGCCTTTCCTTGGCCTCCTCCGCCCCATGCCCCCGAAGAGCCCGCCGCCGAAGAGCTCCTGGAAGAAATCGGAGAAGTCCTCCACGTCAAACCCGGAGAAGTCGTACCCCCCAGGGGGCGGGGGTGGAGGAGGGGTGGCGGTGCCGTAGGTGTCGTAGACCTTGCGCTTTTCCGGGTCGGAGAGGACGGCGTAGGCCTCGTTGATCTCCTTGAAGCGCTCCTCGGCCTCGGGGCTTTTGTTCACATCGGGGTGGTACTGGCGGGCCAGGCGCTTGTAGGCCCGCTTGATCTCCTCCTGCGTGGCGTTTCTCGGTACCCCCAGGATGGCGTAGTAGTCCTTCATGGCCTACTCCACGCCCTCTTCTTCGGGGCTTTTTTCCTCGCCCACCGCCACCCGGGCCGGGCGCACCAGGGCCTCGCCCAGGCGGAAGCCCCTTTGGAAGACCCGGGCCACCTTGCCGGGCTCCCCGGGAAGGAGGCCGATGGCCTCGTGGTAGCGGGGGTCAAAGGCCTCCCCCTCCCCGGGCACCTCCTCGATCCCAAGCCCCGCCAGGATGCGGAAGAAGCCTTCCCGCACCGCCTTAACCCCTTTGAGGATGCTGTCCGGGTTGGCCTCGGCGAACTCCAAGGCCCGCTCCAGGTCGTCCAGGACGGGGAGAAGGGCCCTGACCGCCCTGAGGATCCCTTCCCGTTCCCTAAGCCTAAGCTCCTCCTCCATGCGCTTGCGGTAGTTGTCAAAGTCGGCGAGGAGGCGCACGTACCGGTCCTTCAGGGCTCGGAGCTCCTCCTCCACGGCCAGGAGGCGTTGTTCCAGGGCTAGGGCCTCCTCGCCCACCGCCTTAAGGTCTTGCTCCACCTGGGCGGCCTGCTCCGGTTGGGTTTCCTCACGTTCCTTCTCCATGCTTCCTCCAAGAGGGGGCAAGGGGAAGCCCCTGCCCCGGCAGGGGCCGGGGCAGGGGGGCTTTAGTCGGCGGGCTTGTAGTCGGCGTCGATCACGTCGTCAGGGCCACGGCTGGATGCCCCGGTGGTCCCGGCGGTGGCGGCCTTCTCGTAGGCCTCCACTGCCTTCAGAAGCTCCTCCGTGGCGGCCTTCAGCTCGGGGTCGGAGGCATCCTTCTCCGAAAGCTCCTTGGCCCTGGCGATGGCCGCCTCGAGGCGCGCCTTGGCCTCGGGGGTGCTTTGCTTCTCCTGGAGGATCCTCTCCGCCTGGACGCGGGTGGAGTCCAGGGTGTTCTTGAGCTCGGCGTGCTCCCGGCGGCGCCGGTCTTCCTCCGCGTGGCGCTGGGCCTCCTCGATCATCCGCTTTATCTCCTCCTCGGAGAGGGTGGTGGTGTTCTGGATGGTGATGGAGGCCTCCTTGCCCGTGGACTTCTCCTTGGCGGTCACGTGGAGGATGCCGTTGGCATCGATGTCAAAGCAGACCTCGATCTGGGGAACCCCGGCGGGCATGGGAGGGATACCCTCGAGGCGGAACCGGCCCAGGCTCTTGTTGTCCGCGGCCATGGGGCGCTCGCCCTGGAGGACGTGGATCTCCACCGCGGTCTGGTTGTGCTCGGCGGTGGTGAAGATCTCGCACTTGCGGGTGGGGATGGTGGTGTTCCTGGGGATGAGCACGGTCATCACCCCGCCCTTGGTCTCCACCCCCAGGGAGAGGGGAGTGACGTCCAGGAGTACCACATCCCGCACCTCTCCCATGAGGACCCCCGCCTGGATGGCCGCGCCCATGGCCACCACCTCGTCGGGGTTCACGGAGCGGTTGGGCTCCTTGCCCAAGAGCTCCTTCACCACCCTCTGCACCGCGGGCACCCGGGTGGCCCCGCCCACCAGGATCACCTCGTCGATCTGGGCCGGGGTCAGGCCCGCATCCTTCAGGGCCTGCTCCACCGGGCCCCTGAGGCGCTTCAGGAGGGGCTCGATGAGCTCCTCAAACTTGGCCCGGGTGAGCTTCTTTTCCAGGTGCAGGGGGGTCTTGCTGGCGGGATCCAGGGCGATGAAGGGCAGGCTGATGGTGGTCTCCACGGTGCTGGAAAGCTCGATCTTGGCCTTCTCCGCCGCCTCGATGAGGCGCTGGAGGGCCTGGCGGTCCGCCTTGAGGTCCACCCCGTACTCCCGCTTGAACTCCTCGGCCAGCCAGTTCACGATGGCGTGGTCCATGTCGCTGCCGCCCAGGTGGGTGTCCCCGGAGGTGGACTTCACCTCAAAGACCCCCTCGCCGATCTCCAGCACCGTGACGTCAAAGGTGCCGCCCCCCAGGTCGAAGACCAAGACGGTTTCGTTTCCTTTCTTGTCCAGGCCGTAGGCCAAAGCGGCAGCGGTGGGCTCGTTGATGATGCGCAAGACCTCGAGGCCCGCGATCCGCCCAGCGTTGGCCGTGGCCTCCCGCTGGGCGTTGTTGAAGTAGGCGGGCACGGTGATCACCGCCTTGGTGATCTTCTCCCCGAGCTTCTTGGAGGCGTCCTCCACCAGCTTGCGGAGGACCATGGCGCTGATCTCCTCGGGGGTGTAGAGCTTGCCCTTGATCTCCACCCGCACCCCGCCATCGGGCCCGGGGACCACCTTGTAGGGGACCCGCTTGGCCTCCTCCTGGACCTCCTCCCAGCGGCGGCCGATAAACCGCTTGATCTCAAAGACGGTGCCCTCGGGGTTCAGGACCGCCTGGCGCTTGGCCATGCGGCCCACCAAGATCTCGCCATCCCGGAAGGCCACCACGCTGGGGGTAGTCCTTTCCCCCTCGGCGTTTTCCAGAACCACCGGCTTGCCGCCTTCCATGACGGCGATCACGCTGTTGGTGGTGCCCAGGTCAATGCCCACTGCCTTGGTCATAGCTACACCTCTCATTTCAAGCATAGACCATGCCACATGGATAAGTCAAGAGACTTGAGCATACCCATATCATGGTGCCCTGGGCTACCCGGATTTCCCCGGGGGCGTGTACCCTAAGAGAAGACATGTCCCGGCTTCCCTTGAACTTCTTGGTCTTCGTGTTGGGCCTGCTCCTTTTGGCCTGGGCCTTCAGCCTGGCGGGCACGGCGGGGAACCCCGGGGGTGGGGTGAACTACACCACCTTCCTGGAGGACCTGCAGGCGGGCCGGGTGAAGGAGGTGGTGGTGCGGGCCGGGGATACCCGCATCCAGGGCACCCTCACCGATGGCTCCACCTTTACCACCTACGCCGCCAGCCCCCCGGACAACCAGACCCTCGAGGCCTGGATGCGCAAGGGGGTCAACGTGCGGGTGGAGCCCCCCCAGGGCCAAAGCCCTTTGGGCTTCCTGTGGCCCCTTCTCCTGGTGGGTCTTTTGGTGGGCGCCCTCTTCTACTTCTCCCGCAGCGGGCGCGCCGGGCCCTCGGACTCCGCCTTCAGCTTCACCAAGAGCCGGGCCAAGGTGCTCACCGAGGCTCCCAAGGTGACTTTCAAGGATGTGGCCGGGGCCGAGGAGGCCAAGGAGGAACTCAAGGAGATCGTGGAGTTCCTGAAGAACCCCGCCCGCTTCCACGAGATGGGGGCCAGGATTCCCAAGGGGGTCCTGCTGGTGGGCCCCCCTGGGGTGGGGAAGACCCACATCGCCCGGGCGGTGGCCGAGGAGGCCAAGGTGCCCTTCATCACCGCAAGCGGTTCCGACTTCGTGGAGATGTTCGTGGGGGTGGGGGCGGCCAGGGTCAGGGACCTCTTTGAAACCGCCAAGCGCCACGCCCCCTGCATCGTCTTCATCGACGAGATCGACGCCGTGGGCCGCAGGCGCGGGGCAGGGGTTGGGGGTGGCAACGACGAACGGGAGCAGACCCTGAACCAGCTTCTGGTGGAGATGGACGGGTTTGAAAAGGACTCCACCATCATCGTCATGGCCGCCACCAACCGGCCCGATGTCCTGGACCCGGCCCTTCTGCGCCCGGGCCGCTTTGACCGCCAGGTGGCCATAGATGTCCCTGACGTGAGGGGTAGGGAGCAGATCCTCCGCATCCACGCCCGGGGTAAGCCCCTGGCGGAGGATGTGGACCTGGCCCTTCTGGCCAAGCGCACCCCGGGCTTCGTGGGCGCGGACCTGGAGAACCTCTTGAACGAGGCAGCCCTCCTGGCGGCCCGGGAAGGCCGGAAGAAGATCACCATGAAGGACCTCGAGGAGGCCGCCGACCGGGTGATGATGGGGCCGGCTAAGAAGAGCCTGGTCCTCACCCCCCGCGACCGCAAGATCACCGCCTACCATGAGGCGGGGCATGCCCTGGCCGCCCACTTCCTGGAGCACGCCGACGGGGTGCACAAGGTGACCATCGTGCCCAGGGGCCGGGCTTTGGGCTTCATGATGCCCAGGCGGGAGGATATGCTCCACTGGAGCCGGAATCGCCTCCTGGACCAGATCGCCGTGGCCCTGGCTGGGCGGGCAGCGGAGGAGCTCATCTTTGAGGACGTGACCACGGGGGCAGAAAACGACTTCCGCCAGGCCACGGAGCTGGCCCGGCGCATGATCACCGAGTGGGGCATGCACCCTGAGTTCGGGCCGGTGGCCTACGCCGTGCGGGAGGATACCTACCTGGGCGGGTACGACGTGCGCCAGTACTCTGAGGAAACCGCCAAGCGCATCGACGAGGCGGTGCGCCGCCTCATTGAGGAGCAGTACCAGCGGGTGAAGAATCTCCTTCAGGAGAAGCGGGAGATCCTGGAGCGGGTGGCGGAGACCCTCTTGGAGCGGGAAACCCTCACCGCCGAGGAGTTCCAGAAGGTGGTGGAGGGCCTGCCCCTGGAGGAGGAGGAAAGCACCCCCCAGGAGCGCCCGGAAAAGGAAACCCCCCGGGTGGTGCCCAAGGTCAAACCAGGGGGAGCCCTGGGCGGAGCTTGATACCCCCTTGCCTTGGCGAAAGCCCAGGTGGGGGCCCCGGAAAATCCTCGCCCCCGCGGTGTTCTGGGATACCTAGGGGCACGGCAGAGAGAGAAAGGGTAGGAGGCGAAATAAACCCGGGGGGCTTTAGCCCCCCGGGGGAAGGGAATACCTTACTTCTTGACCTTTTCCTTGAGGGCCTTGCCCGGCTTGAAGGCGGGATACTGGGTGGCGGGGATCTTGATCTTCTCCTTGGTGCCGGGCTTCACGCCGGTGCGGGCCTTGCGCTTGCGCACCTCAAAGGTGCCGAAGCCGGTGAGCTGGACCTTGTTCCCCCCCGAGAGGGCCTCTTCCACCTTGGAGAGGAACGCATCCACCGCTGCCTTCACGTCCTTCTTCTTGAGGCCCGTGGCGGCAGCCACCTGATCCACCAGATCCGCTTTGGTGACTGTTTTCTTTGCTGCCATTCTTCACCTCCTTCCTCTTTCCCCTTCCGCAAGGACTATAGCACGCCTGAATGCAGCCACGCAATACTCTGACCTATTTGTATACCTGTGTATAGCAATGTGTGATAACGGAAGTATTGGCTCTAGCGGTACTGGGGTGGCAGGAGTTCCCGTACCCGGGCCTCTATCTCCCGGGTCAGGCTTTCCAGCTCCTGGTGGGTAAAGCGGGAGAGCCTCGGAACCGGTATAGGTTTGCCGTAGATCACCCGGATGGGCCTGCGCAGACGGAAGAGCTTTCGGCCCACGGGCCAGGCCTGGTCGGTGCCCACCACGGCCACGGGTACCACCGGGCTTCCGGTGCGCAGGGCGATGGCTGCCACCCCGGTCTTGAAGGGCTGGAGCTTGCCCGTGCGGCTTCTAGTTCCTTCCGGGAAGATGCCGAAGGCCATGCCCCGTTCAAGGGCGCGGATGGCGCCCTTGATGGCGGAAAGGTCGCTTTGCCCCCGCTCCACGGGAATGGCGTAAAGCCGGGGTAAAAGCCAGGAGAGGAAGGGCAGGCGGAAGACGTCGGCCCGGGCCAGGAAGCTCACGGGACGTCGCACCCCGGCCCCCACGGCGATGGGATCCAGGATGGAAAGGTGGTTGGCCGCCAGGATCACAGGACCTTCCCGGGGAATGTTTTCCGCTCCCTCCACCCGGTAGCCGAAGAGAAGGTGCAGGAGAAACCGGGCCAGATACCAGGCGGCCCGGTAGACGGGATTCGGCCGGTGTGCCTCCACGGGTTCCAGTTTACGGGTCCAGCTGGCGGAGGGCCTTGCCCGCCTCGAGGTGGGCCAGGCGCAAGGGTTCCGGCAGGCGGAAGCGGGTGGGAAGGTGCTTCACGAAGGCCAAGGCTTCCTCCAGGCCCACCCGGTGCCCCGGGGAGATGAAAAGGGGCTTGACTCCCTTTCGGCTGCGGTAGGCGTAGCCCAGGGGGCGGCCTTCCGGGGAGAGAATCCTTACCGCACTTCCCGCCTCCAGGGGCAAGGGAGCCTCGAGGCGACCGTAGAGCAAACTCTTGGCCACCCCGATGCTAGGGAGGTCCAGGTGCACCCCCAGGTGGCTGGCGATGCCCAGGCCTCGGGGATGGGCGATGCCTTGGCCATCCACCAAAAGGGCCTCGGGTGGCTCGGGAAGCGCCTCTAAAGCCTGGAGATAGGCAGGAGCCTCGCGGAAGGAGAGGAAGCCGGGGATGTAGGGGAAAAGGGCTTCCTCGGGCACCACCCCCACCCCCACGGCCAGGGGGCCCTTCTCCAGGTGGTAAAGCACCGCCACCGTCACCAGGGGCTTCCCCCTTTTATGGGAGGCGTCAAGGGCGGCGATCCGTTTGACGCCTTTAAGGCTTCCCTTCAGGATCACCCTTTCCGCTAGGCTCCTTTGCAGGGCCATGGCCGTCTGGAGGTCCTCCGGCTTGGGGAAGGGCGCCATGGGCTTTCCGGGGGGGGTTAGGTGGCCTCCCGCAGGCGCTCCAGCACCTCGGGGTCGGAGGGATCCACCCCGTAGAGGAGGGCCAGGTAGTAGGCGGTCCAGGCCAGCCGGTACCAGAGGGCCAGGGCCTGGGCCAGGCGGCTTCCCGTGGGAGCGGGCACCTCGGCGATGGCGTCCACCCGGGTTTCCAGGATTTCCTTGGCCAGCCGTACCGCTTCCCCTTCTCCCAGAAGGAGGGCGGCCAGGGGGTCTCCCTGCTCGTGGCGGGCCTCGAGGCCCGTGAGGAAAAACTCCAGGGCGCTATGGGGTGGGGTGAGGGCCAGGCTTTTCCCGATGCGGGCAAAAAGGCTCTGCGCCGCTTCCTCCAAGGGGCGGTGAAAGGGAGCGTAGAGGAGGGGGATCCGCTCCACCAGGGTATAGGCCAGGAACTTGGCGGGGTTCTCCTCGAGGGGGATTTCCGGGGTGAGGCGTTTTCGTTCCTCCAGCAAAGCCCTGTCCACCTCCGAGAGGGCTTCCTCCTGTCCTGTGGCCAGAAGGAGGAAGCGCAGGTAGCGGTAAGGGTTCAGGGGGCTAGGGGACAGATAGACCTCCACCCCGGGGCGGAGGCCCACCTTGACCACCTGCACCCGCTCCGTTTCTGCCAGAAGGGAAAGGGCAGCGGCCTCTCCCAGGTCGTACCCTCCTTCCAGCACGAACAGGGTTCCCTCCTCCGTCCAGTCGGGGAGGCCGGACAGCCGGGCGGCGAAGTGACCCTCCCCATAGCCCAAGGCGGCGTGGGGTGCGGGGTAGGACCTGGTGGGCACGGGACCCGTGCCTACCAGGTCGCGAAGCTCCAGGGCCAGGCCCCGGCGGTCCGAGAGATAGGTTTCCTCGCGGTCCAGGTCGCGCATACCCCTTATGCTAACCCTCGTGCGGCTTTTCCGTCCTAAGCCGGTGCTGCGTCCCTGGGGGGGAGGTGCCCTGGGCTTCGGCCCAGGGGTGGGAGAGGTGTGGCTTTCGGAGGAGCCCCTCCTGGTGAAGATCCTGGACCCAGCGGAATGGCTTTCCGTGCAGGTTCACCCGCCCCATGCCTATGCCCTAGAGAAGGAAGGGAGGCCTGGCAAATACGAGGCCTGGTACGTGCTCACCCCGGGGGAGGTGGTTTACGGCTTTTCCCGGCGGGTGGGCCCCGAGGAGCTTAGGGATGCTGTGGCCAGCGGGAACCTGGACCCTATCCTGAACCGGATTCCCGTGGCCCCGGGCCAGGTGCTCTACCTGCCCGCCGGGGTGGTGCATGCCTTGGGCCCGGGGGTGAGGGTCTACGAGGTGCAGACGCCCTCGGACCTCACCTACCGGCTTTACGATTACGGCCGCCCCCGGGAGCTACACCTCGACAAGGCCCTTGAGGTGGCTATTCTGGAACCCATCCCGTTACCCCCAGTCCGGCCCGAGCCGGTGGAAGGGGGAGAGTGCCTCCTCAAGACGCCCTATTTTCACCTCTATCGCTATCCCTTGCGGGGGGTCCTTCATCTTAAGTCCCAGGCTCCCCTTCTCCTCACCCTCCTAGAGGGCGAAGCCCAGGTGGAGGGCACTTCCTTGGCACCCCCGGCCACCTTCCTACTGGAGCCGGGGGAAGGGATCCGGGTGGAAGGGGAGGGGTTTTTCCTCGGGGCGAGCCCTACAGGGTCCTGAAAAGGGCTTCCACCCTGGGGGAGGGTCGTTCCCCAAGCTCTTCCCAAAGCCTTTTCCGGTAATGCTCCAAGAGCTTTCGGGCCCGAGCCCGTTGCCCCTGGGATAGGCAGGATTCCACCAGGGGGATGAGGGCTTCCTCGTCCAGGGGGTCCAGCTCCAGGAGGCGCTCCAGGAAGCGGGGTTCCCTCCTCTTCAGGAAAAGGGTCCGCACCCGGTGGAAGACCTCCTCCCGCTTGCGGTCCAGATGGGGGTGGTCCAGGCCAGGGAACAGGGGTTCTCGGTAAAGGCGAAGGACTTCTTCCGCATCCTCCTGCACAAGAGCTTCTTCCAGAGCTTCCAGGTCGGAGGTTACCCGCGCCAACCCCTCCTCCCCCAGGTAGGTGGGAACCCCCCCCAGGGCTCCAGGAGCTTCCGGATGCGGGCAAGCCACACGTAGAGGTTGTTGAGGGCAGCCTCCTCGGAGAGGTCCGGCCAAAGGGCAAAGGCCACCTCCTCCCGGGGAAGGCCGAGAAGCAAGAGGGCGAAGACCTCCTTGGCCTTGCCCCTTAGCTCCACAGGCCCCAAGGGGTTTTCCACATGGAAGCGTCCCACCACCCGGACCTTCAAGGGAGGTATCTCCGGAAGCCTCAGGGCGATGGCTTCCTTCCAGCCCAGGCGCAGGACCTCCAAAAAGGGGATAGGCCCGGGCAAGCTCGGGCCGCTTACGGGGCAGGGTTTCCAGGGGAAGGAGGCCGGGGAGGATCCCTTCCCTGGCATCGGTGAGGGCGAGGAGGGCTTCCAAATCCCCTTCTTCCCGTAGGAGGCGGTAGCGGGCGGCGTGCCATAGAAGCCTTTCCTCCCGGCTTTCGGGATAGGGGGGAAGGAGGCCTGGGTCCTTTTGCAGGAGGGCCCGGGTGAGGCTTGGGAAAAGGCCGGAGAGCCCCTCGAGGATCCCTGGGTCCTTCTTCAGCTCCGCGAGAAGGGCCCGTCCCCTTTCCACCAGGTAGGGGGTTTCCCAAAGCTCTGCCTGGGCCACGTGGCGGGTAAGGGCCTCCGCATCCCCTTCCAGGTGGGCGAGGAGCATCTTGGCCTCGAGGGAAGCCAGGGGGCTTCCGGGGGCTTGGGCGGCCCTTTCCAGGTAGGTGCGGGCCCGGGAAAGATCCTTCCCCAAAAGGGTTTCGGAAAAGTAGTAGGCCAGGTGCCCTAAGGCAGTGAGGGCCAGGGCAGGGTCCTTATCCGCCTCGGATTCCGCCAGCTTTTCCAGAAGGGATAGCCCCTCTTTTCTCTCGCACTGGGCCAAAGCCTCCCCGAGCCGCAGATGAGTCCTGGGGCCCCCGCGGCGCAGGAGGTGTCCCCACTCCAGAAGCCTTTCTGCGGGGATGGGGAGGGTGATAGGGCGCTCCAGCAGGTCCAAAAGTTCCCCCTCGAGGCCCGCTTCCCAGTAAGCCTCGGCCAGAAGAAGAGGGGGAAGGCGGGTGGCGCTTTGGCGTACGACCTCCTGCACTTCCCTGCGCAGGCTACGCTTGGCCATCTCCTTCAGGAGGGGATGAAGGGCGTAGCCCTCAGATAGGCGCCTTAGAAGCCCTTTTTGGAAGAGGCTTTCCGTTTCCGGCCGGGCAAGGGCAAGAGGCAGATGAGGCAAAGCAGCCAGGAGAAGGCCTTCTTGGAACTCCTCCGGGGATAGGCTCTCCTTCAGGCCCTGGATGAGAGCCATGGGCTCGGGAGGGCTTCCCGTGAGGGTTGGGAAGCTCGGGGTAGGGGAGGGGTTTTCGGCTGGCCAGCACCAGGAGGCAGGGGAGAGTGCGGAGGAGGGGGGAGAGATCCTCCGTCCCCGTCAGGTCCTCCAGGACGACTTCAGCCCGAAGGGCCTCCACCACCCCTCCCCAGGGCACCTCCTCGGGCAGGTCCAGGGCCTTGGCCAGAAGACTCCGGGGCTCGCCCAGAAGGCTGCTGGCCCAGAGGGTGCGAAGGCCCAGTTGGGCGGCAAGCTGTCCGGCTAGGACGCTTTTTCCGAAGCCAGCTGGGGCCTCGAGGTGGATGGCAAAGCCAGGTTCTTCGGGTAGCCGTTCCAGGAGCCTTTTCCGTTCCAAATAAACCGGGCTTTGCCACGCCAGGGCCATGCTTGAGTTCCATTGTAAGCGGGGGTCGCCCTTGACCAAAGCCCCTTACTCCCCCGAGACTGGGGGGCATGGACCGGCCTTACCTGGACCTAGGTCCCTGTGGCCCCTTGCGGGGGGTTCTGCGCGTTCCCGGGGACAAGTCCGTTACCCACCGGGGGCTCATGCTCCTGGCCCTAAGCCAGGGGGAGGGCAGGCTTTTCTATCCCCTAAAGGCTGGGGACACCCTTTCCACCGCTCGGGTCCTGAGGGCCTTGGGGGCGGAGATCCTTGAGGAAAAGGGCCCCGAAGGGGCTAGGTTGGCTAGGGAGGAGGGCCCCCACTTCCGGGTACGGGGGCAGGGGCTACGCTTGAAGGAGCCCGAGGATGTGCTGGACTGCGGCAACGCCGGGACCCTGTTGCGCCTCATCCTGGGCATCCTGGCGGGGCAGGAGGGGCTTTTTGCGGTCCTTACGGGGGACGCTTCCCTGCGCCGCCGTCCCATGGGCCGGGTGGTGGAGCCTCTCCGGGCTATGGGGGCCTCTATAGACGGAAGGGAAGGGGGTAAGAAGGCCCCCCTGGCGGTGCGGGGCGGAGGTTTAAAGGGAGTTTCCTACACCCTTCCCGTGCCCAGCGCCCAGGTGAAAAGCGCCCTTCTCCTGGCCGGGCTTTTTGCCGAGGGCGTCACGGAGGTGGTGGAGCCTGTTCCCACCCGGGACCACACGGAAAGGCTCTTCCGTCACTTCGGGCTTCCCTTGGAAGCCGAGGGCCCGCGCGTCCGCACCCGCAGGGCCGAGCCCTTTCCGGCCAGGGACCTCACCGTGCCCGGGGATTTCTCCTCTGCCGCCTTTTTCCTGGTGGCGGCCCTCCTCACCCCGGGTTCCGAGGTCACCGTGGAGGGCGTGGGCTTGAACCCCACCCGTACTGGTCTTCTCAAGGTGCTCCGGGAGATGGGGGCGGATCTGGAGTGGCAGGTGGTGGAAGGGGAGGCGGGGGAGCCCGTGGGCTGGATACGGGCTCGCTATAGCCCCCTGAAGGGAGTTTCCGTGGACCCGGGGTTGATTCCCCTCATGGTGGACGAGGTGCCCGTCCTGGCCGCCGCCGCCGCTTGGGCGGAGGGGGAGACCTATATTCCAGGTCTTTCCGAGCTAAGGGTGAAAGAGTCGGACCGCGTCGCCGCCATCGCCCATAACCTCAGGGCTTTAGGGGTGGGGGTGGAGGAGGGGCCGGACTGGCTTAGGATCCAAGGCGGTGGGGTGAAGCCGGGGGAGGTGGAACCCTTCCACGACCACCGCATCGCCATGGCCTTCGCCGTGGCGGCGCTCCCCGTGGGGGTTAGGATTTGGGAGCCCCATTGGGCGGAGATCTCTTACCCTGGGTTCTTCCAGGACCTGAAGCGGCTATGCGGGGCATCGTGACCATCGACGGGCCTTCCGCCTCGGGGAAAAGCTCCGTGGCTAAAAAGGTGGCGGAGGCCTTGGGGGTGCCCTACCTGAGTAGCGGCCTCCTCTACCGCGCCGCCGCCTACCTGGCCCGGAGGGTGGGGGTGGACCCCGGGGATGAGCCGGGTATCCTGGCTCTTTTGGAAACTTACCGGGTGCGTTTGCTCCCCGAGGTTCAGGGCAACCGGGTGGTGGCCGAGAAGGCTTCCACTTTGGAGGACCTGACCCCTTACCTCCACACCCCGGAGGTGGATCGCGTGGTTTCCCAGGTGGCGCGCCATCCCGGGGTGCGGGCCTGGGTGAACGAGAGGCTTAGGGAAGTGCCGCCTCCCTTCGTGGCCGAGGGGCGGGACATGGGTACGGCGGTCTTTCCCCAGGCGCCCCACAAGTTCTACCTCACGGCCACGCCGGAGGTGCGGGCCAGGCGGCGCACCCTGGAGCGGCCACAGGATTACCAGGAGGTGCTGAAGGAGTTGATCCGGCGGGACGAGCTAGACCGGGCCCAAAGCGCCCCTGCTCCCGAGGCCATCGTGATTGATACCAGCGGGATGACCCTCGAGGAGGTGGTGGCCCGGGTGCTCTCCCACATCCAGGACTGATCATGGTACCGGGAGCCAAGGAAAGGCCGGTACAGGAGTTCCTTAACGTCCTTCTCTTCCGCCCCTTGGCCCACCTGGTGGTCCTCTTGCTGTACCGCACCCGCGTTAGGCCTCACCACCTGGTCCTCTTCCATACGCTCTTGGTCCTGCTCGCCGCCAGGTTGATCCATCTGGGCCAGGATGTGCCCGCAGCCTTTCTTCTCCAGCTAAAAACCGTTTTGGACAACGCCGATGGCCAGCTGGCGCGCCTCAGGGGGGAGGTCACGGAGCTCGGGCGGTACCTGGACACGGAGCTGGATCTTTTGGGGAACCTCTTCCTCTTCCTGGCCCTGGGGGCGCGCACCGGGGCCTGGGAGCTGGCCTTTGCAGCCTTTTTGGTTTTCACCCTGGTCCAATCCTACGACTTCAACCTGGAGAGACTTTACCGGGAAGCCTGGGGTCTTCCCCTGCCCGTTGAGGAACGGGATCTCCCCACTCCGCCTCTCGCCCTCCTGCGGGGGGTGTACCGCTTCCTCTTCCTCCCCCAGGACCGGGGCATAAGGGCCCTGGAGGGCTTTGTGCTCCGGCGTTTTCGCCTTGTTCCCGAGCGCTTCTGGGACGAATGGGCTTTGGCGGGGGTGGTGAACCTGGGCCTCACCACCCAGATTTTCTTCCTGGGGGTCTTTTTGCTTTTCCAAAGCCCTGAGGCCTACCTCACCTTCGTGCTCCTTCAGGCCCTGTATCTTGTCCTTTGGTATCTATGGAGAATCCTCCGCGCCATCCCATCCCCACGGTAGGGGCCCTGGTGGAGCAAGGGGGCCGGGTACTTCTGGTGCGCACCCCGAAGTGGCGGGGGCTATGGGGGGTGCCCGGGGGAAAGGTGGAGTGGGGCGAAAGCCTCGAGAAAGCCTTAAGGCGGGAGTTCCGGGAGGAAGTGGGCCTTGACCTTAGGGAGGTGCGCTTCGCCCTGGTGCAGGAGGCCATCTTCAGCCCGGAGTTCTACAAGCCCACCCACATGCTCCTCTTCAACTACTTTGCCCAAGGGGAAGGGGAGGTGCGGCCGGGCGAGGAGATTCTGGAGTGGGCCTGGGTAAGGCCGGAAGAGGGCCTTTCCTTTCCGCTGAATAGCTTCACCCGGGTTTTGCTGGAAACCTACCTGGTGGTAAAAGGGGGGAGATGAGGGTTGCCTTGGTCACAGGGAGCGCCAAGGGCATTGGCCGGGCCATCCTCCTGGCCTTGGCCAAGGAGGGTTTTCACGTGGCGGTGCACTACCGCACCTCGGAGGGCCTGGCGGAGGCCACCCGCCTCGAGGCGGAGGCCCTGGGAGTTAAGGCCATCAAGGTGCGGGCTGATCTCACCCGGGAGGAGGAGGTCTTGGCCCTGGTGGAGGAGGTGCGCTACCACCTGGGGGGGATCGGCGTTTTGGTGAACAACGTGGGGGATTACCTCTATAAGCCCATAGAGGAGGTTTCGTTGGAGGAGTGGCGGTGGATCCTGGACTCCAACCTCACCAGCACCTTCCTCCTCACCCAGAAGGTCCTTCCCCTCATGGTGGCCCAGGGGTATGGGCGCATCGTGAACCTGGGCTACGCCGGGGCCCAGAACCTTCTCGCCCGGACTCACATCACCCCCTACGCCATCGCCAAGACCGGGGTGATCCTCTACACCAAGGCCATCGCCAAGCGGTTTGCCCAGGCGGGGATTACCGCCAACGTGGTGGCCCCGGGGGTGGCGGAAAACTCCGTGTCCAAACCCCTTCAGGAGATCCCCATGGCCCGTCTGGCCCTGCTCGAGGAGATCGCTCGGGCGGTGCTCTTCTTCGTGCGGGAGCCCTACGTGACCGGGCAGGTCCTCGAGGTGGCGGGGGGGTGGAACCTCTAGAAACTTAACC
>NZ_ATNI01000073.1:0-16631 GCF_000511705.1 Thermus sp. NMX2.A1 | reverse complement strand
GGGCAGGTATAAACCTACCCCGCTCGACTTGCATGTCTTAGGCACGCCGCCAGCGTTCACCCTGAGCCAGGATCAAACTCTCCAATAAAATTAACGCCCGAAGGCGTTTGGTTTCGTGCGTTGCCCTATTCCTGCGCTTTCAAGATCCCCCGCCGGTCCAACCGGCGCAACATTGAATGTACCAGGCAGGGGCATTTCTGTCAAGATGGGGGCATGCTGGACCTCTTGGTGGTGGTCCCCCATCCCGACGACGAAACCTTTGGTGCCGGTGGGGCGCTCCTCCTTGCCAAAAGGGCCGGGCTCAGGACGGGCATCCTCACCCTCACCCGAGGGGAGGCGGGAAGAACCCTGGGGCTTTGCCCCCCTGAGGCACTGCCCAGGGTGCGGACCCAAGAGCTTGAGCGGGCGGCGGAGATCCTGGAGGTGGACTTCCTCGAGGTCCTCTCCTTCCCCAACGCCCTACCCCAGGCGGTTCACCTGGAGTCCAGGGGCCCCAAAGAGGCGGCGGAGGGACCCCGCGGCCTGGCCTCGGGAAAAGGCCTCCTCGACCACCCCGAGGCGGAAGCAGCCATCCGGGAAAGGCTTCTTGCCCAAGGGCCCCGCTATGTCCTCACCTTTCCCCCAGACGGCATCAACGGCCACCCCGACCACGTGGCCACAAGCCGCTACGCCACCAGGGCGGCGGAGGGCCTGGCCCGGGTGGTGTACTTCGTGCGGCCCGAAGGCCCCTGGCCCGTCACCCACCGCCTACACCTACCCGAATGGGCCCTGGCCCGAAAGCTCAAGGCCCTGGCCCAGCACCGGACCCAGGCCCTGTCCCTGCTGGATTTCATGGAAAGGTATCCGGAAAGGCTCTGGACGGAAACCTTCCACCTCCCCGGAACGGAGGGCACCCAGGAGGGGCCATGGTGGTGAAGCCCCTGGACCACACCGCCGACGTGGGGTTCCTCCTGGAGGCGGAAAGCCTCGAGGGCCTCTTTGAGGCCGCCCTTAAAGGGCTTCTCCAGGTGATGTTCCTCTTTCCCCCAGAAGGGGGAAGTCGGCGCAGGCGCCTTTCCCTGGAGGCGGAGGACCTGGAAACCCTCCTGGTCCGCTTCCTGAACGAGCTCATCTACCTGATCCAGACCAAGGGCTTCGTGCCCGGGAAGGCACGGGTACGGGTAAACAAGGAAGCCGGGGGCTACCGCCTCACCGCCACCCTCTGGGGTGAGCCCTTCCAGGAGAGCTTTGGCTTCCAGGGGGAGGTGAAAAGCGCCACCTTCCACGGCCTGCAGGTGAGCCGGGAAAACGGGGCATGGAAAGCCCAGGTGATCCTAGACGTGTAGGGCGGAAAGACCCGCCCGCACCCGGTCCAAAAGCCCTGCCGCCACCAGGCTCCTGGCCCGAAGAAGGGCGTTTTTCACCGCCAAAGCGTCGGCGGAACCGTGGCCGATGAAGACCGCTCCCTCCACCCCCAAAAGGGGCATGGCCCCATACTGGGAAGGATCCACCTTCTCCTTCACCTTCCGCAAAGCCCCCCGGGCCAGGAGGGCCCCCAGCCGGGCCAAGGGACTCGAGGTGAGGGCTTCCTTGATCCAGCCGAGGAGGACCTTGGCCTCTCCCTCCGCCAGCTTCAGGACCACATTCCCGGTAAAGCCGTCGGTGACCACCACCTCCGCGGTGCCCAAGAAGACGTCCCGCCCCTCCACGTTGCCGAAAAACCGCTCTCCCAGGGCATCCTTCAGGAGGGGGTAGGTTTCCAGCACCAGGGCGTTGCCCTTCCCCTCCTCCTCGCCGATGGAAAGAAGGCCTACCTTGGGGTCCTTAAGGCCGCTGGCCTCGGCATAGGCCAGGCCCATGGCGGCGAACTGTACCAAGAAGAAAGGGCGGCAGTCGGCGTTGGCTCCCCCGTCCAGGAGGAAGGTGCGTCCCCTTTGGCTGGGGAACTCCACCAAGAGGGCAGGCCTTTCCACCCCCTTGACCCGCCCCAGGGTGAAGAGGGCTGCGGCCATGGTGGCCCCGGTGTGGCCCATGGACACCACCGCCTGGACCTCGCCCCGCTTTAGAAGGTCCATGGCCACCATGATGGAGCTTTCCCGGCGCTTCCTCACCTCGGTGGCATGCTCCTCCATGGGAATCCAGTCTGGAGCATGGTGGATGGGCAAGGAAGTCCCCAGGCGGGCAAGCTCGGCCCGCAGGCGGGCCTCCTCCCCCACCAAAAGGACCTCCACCCCTTCCTTGGCGGCCAGGAAGGCTCCCTGGACCGTAACCCCGGGGGCCCGGTCCCCCCCCATGGCGTCCAGGGCGATCCTAATGCTCATGCGCTGGCAGGGAGGTGCTTCTGGATTTTGGCCTCAAAGTTGCGCTTGGGCTGGGCCCCCACCAGGACCTCCACCGGCTGGCCGTTTTTGAAGAGGATCACCGTGGGGATGCTCATGACCCTAAAGCGCATGGCCGTCTTGGGGTTCTCGTCCACGTCCAGCTTGGCCACCAAGAGCTTCCCCTCGTACTCCCTGGCCAGCTCCTCCAGGATGGGAGCGATCATGCGGCAGGGAGCGCACCACTCCGCCCAGAAGTCCACCAGGACCAGGGGGTGTCCGCCTAAGGTCTGGTCAAAGTTGGCGTCGGTAACCTCTATGGGCTTCGCCATACCCCATCACTTTAAAGCAAAACCCCGGGGGCATACACCCCCGGGGGGAACCCTTTGGGGTTAACGCTTTTTCTTGCCGCCCTTCTTGCCCCCCTTGCCGCCAAAGCCCCCGGTGCCCCGGAGGAAGCTTTTGAGCTTGTTCTCAAACTCGGGGGACTGCTTGGGCAGGCGCCTGGGCCTGGGGGGCGGAGCCCCTTCCGGGGCGGGGGTGAGGTCCTTGATGGAAAGGTCCAGACGCCCCTTGGCGTCCCGGCCCTTCACCATCACCTGGACGATGTCCCCCTCGTTGAGGAAGTCCCGCACGTTCCTCACGAACTCGTGGGCAATCTGGGAGATGTGCACCAGGCCCTGCTCGCCCCCCGGGAGCTCCACAAAGGCGCCAAAATCCGTAACCCGCACCACACGGCCCTCTACAACGCTTCCAGCTTCTAGCTCCACTTTCCTTCTCCCTTTGCGCGGCTAGGATCCGCGATGCCCCCACTATAGCACAAAGGGGCGCACCCCCTTTCGGTCCAGGGGGGCGAGGAGCTCGGCAAAGGTGCGCCCGAGCACCGGGTGGCGCCCCTCCGGGACGAGGTCGGCCAGGGGCACCAGGACGAAGGCCCGCTGGTGGAGCCTGGGATGGGGCACCTCGAGGCCCTCTTCTTTTAGGACTAAATCCCCGTAAAGCAGGAGGTCCAGGTCTATGGTCCTCGGCCCCCAGCGCTCCTTCCGCTCCCGCCCAAGGCTTTGCTCTATCCCTAGGAGGCCCTCCAGGAAAGCCCGTGGGGAAAGCCCCGTGTCCACCTCCGCCACCAGGTTCAGGTAGGGGGGCTGGGGTGGGCCCACGGGCTCGGTTTCGTACACGGGGGAAAGGCGCAAAAACCGGGTTTCAGGAAGCCGGGAAAGAAGGGAAAGGGCCTGCAAAAGGTAGCCCGCCCGGTCCCCCAGGTTGGAACCCAAGCCCACATAGGCCAGCACCTCCCCAGTCTATCCGTTGACAAGGTGGTCCCGCCCCCCTACCCTGAAGGGGAGATGGCCGCCCGGGGCAAAACCTGATGGGGCCTGGGAAGCCTGGCTTCCCGGGCCCGCCCGGGGGCTTTTCTTTTGGAGGTGAGGATGGTTGGGGTAAACGGGGTAAATGTGGACTGGCGGACCCTTCTGGAAGCGGAAAAGAGCCTGGACACCGGCGTCTACACCAAGCACGACCTCCTTTTGGTACGGGGGCAGGGGGCTCGGGTCTGGGATGCCGAGGGCCACGAGTACATCGACTGCGTGGGGGGCTATGGGGTAGCCAACCTGGGCCATGCCAACCCCGAGGTGGTGGAGGCCATCAAGAAGCAGGCGGAAACCCTCCTCTCCATGCCCCAGACCCTACCCACCCCCACGCGGGGGGAGTTCTACCGCACCCTGGTAAGCCTCCTTCCCCCCGAGCTCAACCGGGTCTTCCCCACCAACTCCGGCACCGAGGCCAACGAGGCCGCCATCAAGTTCGCCTGGGCCCACACCAAGAGGCGGAAGCTGGTGGCCGCCATGCGGGGCTTCTCCGGGCGCACCCTGGGAAGCCTCTCCGTCACCTGGGAGCCCAAGTACCGGGAACCCTTCATGCCCCTCTTGGGCCCCGTGGAGTTCATCCCCTTTAACGATGTGGAGGCCCTGAGGAAGGCGGTGGACGAGGAGACCGCGGCGGTGATCCTCGAGCCCGTGCAGGGGGAAGGAGGGGTGCGCCCCGCCACCCGGGAGTTTCTGGAGGCCGCCCGGGAGGTTACCCGGGAAAAAGGAGCCCTGCTGATCCTGGACGAGATCCAGACCGGCATGGGACGCACGGGAAGGCGCTTCGCCTTTGAGCACTACGGGGTGGTACCCGACATCCTCACCCTGGCCAAGGCCCTTGGGGGCGGGGTGCCCATCGGGGTAGCGGTGATGCGGGAGGAGATAGCGAAAAGCATGCCCAAGGGGGGCCACGGCACCACCTTCGGGGGCAATCCCCTGGCCATGGCCGCCGGGGTAGCCGCCCTGCGCTATCTGGAGCGCACCCGGCTATGGGAGAGGGCCGCCGAACTCGGGCCCTGGTTCATGGAAAAGCTAAGGGAGATCCCCTCTCCCAAGATCCGCGAGGTGCGGGGACTTGGGCTCATGGTGGGCCTCGAGCTCAAGGAAAAGGCTGCCCCCTACATCGAGCGCCTGGAAAAGGAGCACCGGGTGCTGACCCTGCAAGCGGGCCCCACGGTGATCCGCTTCCTTCCCCCTTTGGTCATCGAAAAGGCGGATCTGGAGCGGGTGGTGGAGGCGGTGCGGGCTGTGCTAACCTAACAGGATGAGGCAACGCTACCACATAGAAGTGGAACGGGACGAGGAAGGCTACCTGGTGGCCCATGTCCCGGAGCTTCGGGCCCATACCCAGGCCAGGAGCTTCGCAGAGTTGCTTGAACGCTTGCAGGAGGCCATAGCCGTTTCCTTGGACACGGAAGAAGAGGTTTCCGTGCTGGGGTTTTCCGGCGATCTGGAGATCGAAGCCGCGTGAGCCCCTGCCTAACCCCCATCGCCGGGAAGGAGCTGGTCCGCCTCCTACAGGAAGAAGGCTTCCAGGTGGTGCGCGTGAGGGGGAGCCACGTGCGCCTTAAACACCCAGACGGCCGAGCCACCACGGTGCCGGTACACGCAGGAGAACTCCTTCGCCCGGGAACGCTTCTAGGGATCCTCCGGGACGTGGGATGGAGCAAGGAGGAGTATGAGCGCAAGCGCCTTGGACCCCGTTGAGTTCCTCAAAGGGGCCCTGGAGATCCCCTCCCCTTCAGGGCAGGAGCGCCTGGTGGCGGAGTACCTGGCGGAGGGAATGGAAAGGCTAGGCCTCAAGGCCTTCGTGGACGAGGCGGACAACGCCCGGGGCCAGGTGGGCCATGGCCCCATCCAGGTGGTCCTCCTGGGGCACATCGACACCGTGCCCGGGGTGGTGCCGGTGCGCCTGGAGGGCAACAAGCTCTTCGGCCGGGGAGCGGTGGACGCCAAGGGCCCCTTCGTAACCATGATCTTCGCCGCCGCCGGGCTTTCCGAGGAAGCAAGGAAACACCTTACCGTTCACCTGGTGGGGGCCACGGAGGAGGAGGCCCCCAGTTCCAAGGGAGCCCGCTTCGTGGCCCCAAGGCTCAAGCCCCACTACGTCATCATCGGGGAGCCCTCGGGCTGGGAAGGCATCACCCTGGGGTACAAGGGAAGGCTTCTGGTGAAGGCCAGGCGGGAAAAGGACAACTTCCACTCCGCCCACCACGAGCCTAATGCCGCCGAGGAGCTCATCAGCTACTTCGTGGCCATCAAGGCTTGGGCGGAGGCCATGAACGTGGGGCAAAAGGCCTTTGACCAGGTGCAGTACATCCTAAGGGATTTCCGCATCCAGCCCGCAGAGCTCAAGCAGGTGGCCGAGATGTTCTTTGACCTGCGCCTTCCCCCGAGACTCCCCCCGGAGGAGGCCATCCGCCACCTCACCGCCTACGCCCCCCCCACCATAGAGCTGGAGTTCTTCGGCCGGGAGGTGCCCTACCTGGGTCCCAAGGACACCCCCCTCACCCGGGCCCTAAGGCAAGGGATCCGCAAGGCTGGGGGAAAACCCGTCTTCAAGCTGAAGACCGGGACCAGCGACATGAACGTCCTGGCCCCCCACTGGAAGGTACCCATGGTGGCCTACGGCCCCGGGGACTCCACCCTGGATCACACCCCTCACGAGCACATAGAGGTGGAGGAGTTCCTGAAAGGGATAGAGGCGCTTAGGGAAGCCCTCGAGGCCCTGGCCAAAGCGCACCCGCCCGAACCAGCCTTGGGCTAAACTGTGGCCGTGGTCGCCTATGGGTTAGGGCTTCTCGCCCTCCTTTTATTCCTTGGCCTATTCCCCCCCACCGCCCCCTGGAGCGAGCGCTTCCTCACCCCCCTGGTGGCCCTGGGAGGGGGGGTTTTCCTTCTTAGGCAACGGCAGGAACCCTGGGGCCTCGGGCTTCTCTTCCTGGGCCTAGGGGACCTGGCCTGGACCCTGGAGGATCTGAAGAGCCTACCCCGGGGCCTGTACCTGGAGTTCCCCTACCTGGTGGGCTATGCCGCCTTAACCTGGGCTCTTCTCAAGATCCCGGGGGAGAAGCCCCGCCTAAGCCTCCTCCTGGTGCCCCTGGCTCTTCTGGGCCTCGCTTCTGCTTTGAAACCCGAACTGGGCATAGACCGGATCTACACCGTGTGGGATGCCCTCCTCCTTCTCCTTCTTCTGCCCAGGCTGGAGCCCCTGTTCCGGGAACGCCTTCTGGGGGGGCGGGGCCTCTGGGGAGTGGGGCTTCTCCTCTTCCTGGTGGCGGACATGGCCTACGCCTTCCTGGAGGCGGAGGGAACCTACCCCACCGGCCACCCTGTCCACCTCCTCTGGACCTTGGGCTACTTCCTCCTGGCCCTTGGGGTGATGGAGGAAGCATCGGGAAAAGCCTCCTTCCCGGGACAGGCCCTGGCCCTGGGAGGGCTTTTCCTGATGCCGGTTCTCCTGTTGAACGACCCCACCCCCTGGGGAGTGCGGATCATCGCTCTTTATGGAGGGCTGGTGGGGGGCCTGGGACTCCTTTACGCCAACCACCTGGAGTGGCGCCGTACGGAGGAGAAGAGGCTACGCTGGACCCGCTTTCTGGAAGAGCTCGCCCGCCTCTCCCCCCGGGTAACCCAGACCCTGAGCCCTGAGGCTGTGCTGGTGGGAGCCCTCGAGGCCACCCGCCACCTTCTGCCCCAGGCCGTGGGCCTGGAGGTGAGGGGAAGGCGGGGCCTGGTGGGGGAGCGCACCCCCCATTCCCTGGCCATCCCCTTAAACGGGGACACCGCCTACCTCTACCTGCAAAGTCCTTTGGAGGAATCCGTGCCCCCCGGCTTCCTCTCCCTCCTGGGGGAGCGCATCAAGCAAGTCCTGCGCCAGGTGGAGTGGGGCACCCTGGCCCTCACGGATCCCCTCACCGGGCTTTTGAACCGCAGGGGCCTCGAGGCGGAGCTTCCCAAGCTCCTGGCCCTGGCCCGGCGCTACCAGGCCCCCATCAGCGTGGTCATGCTGGACATCGACCGCTTCAAGCGGGTGAACGACACCTACGGCCACCCGGTGGGTGACGAGGTCCTAAAACACCTGGGCCGCATCCTCCAGGCCAGCGTGCGCCGCGAGGACCTGGCGGTGCGCTACGGGGGGGAGGAGTTCCTCCTCTTCCTCTATGGGGCTGACCGCCTTGCGGCCAAGGAGGTGGTGGAACGCATCCGCTACCGCTTCCGCCACCAAAGGGTGGACCCCATCCCCTATCCCCTCACCCTCTCTGCCGGCATCGCCGGGGGGGAGGTTCCAGAAAGCGAGGCCCAGCTGGAGGACTGGGTTCTCAAGGCCGACTACGCCCTCCTCAGGGCCAAGGAAACGGGCCGGGACCGGGTGACCATGGCGTAACACCCCGTTGCAGCCCTTGCCGCAACGGGGTCTTGAAGACTCTCTAAGCCGCTACTTCTTGGGCATCATCTTGGCCATGAGGGCCTCCAGGGCCTTCATGTCCTCGTTCAGGTGTCCAAAGGCCTTGCCCAGGGCCTTGAGAAGGAGGAAAAGCACCCCCAGGGCCTTCTGCACCTCGGGGTCGGAAAGCTGTTTCAGGATCCCCGCCAAGCCCACCCGGGGTGGATCCCGCATCACCTCGGGGGTAAAGGTCTCCCCCAGGCCGCGTTGCAGGGCCGAGGCCATCATGCCGATGGTAGCCGGCTCTATCCGGGAAAGGATGTCCAGAACATTGGCCCCGTGGGAGAAAAGCCTGAGCACCTGGGGCTCCATGAGGAGACCCAGGTTCTCCGCCAGGGTCTCCCCGGCCCCCACCTGGGCCAGGAGGCCTAGCCCGCTCTTTTCCAGGACCTCCTCTATGCGGGCCAGCCTTTCTTCCACTGTAAGCGTCTTCTCCATGGCCCCTCCTACTCGATCAAGGTGGCGAACCAGAAGCCCTCAAAGAGCATCTTGGTCACCCGCACCCACTTGCCCACGGCCATCACGCCGCAGGAGGGCATCCCCGTGCCCGCCAGAATCCTTTCAAAGGAGCACTGGGGCAGAAGGGCGTTATCCCCGAAGTCCATGATGCACATGGCCACGGGGTTAAAGGGCTCGCCGATATAGGCTCCCTTGAGGTCGGAGGCGATGACCCCGGCCACGTACTCCCCTTGGAAGTGGGCCACCACCCCGGCGGGGGGCAGCATGAGGGAGGGCTTCACCGTGTCCCCGATGACGAAGACGTTGGCGAACCGGGTGGAGCGGAAGGTCATCTTGTTCACCTCGGGAAAGCCCTGGGGCCCCGCCAGGGGGGATTCCCGCACCACCCGGTTGGGGGCGAAAGGAGGCGTGAGGATGAGGAGGTCGTAGGCCAGCTCCCGCCCGTCCTTGGCCCTGACCTTGCCCCCTTCAAAGGAAACGGGTTCAAACTCCCCGTGGAAGGCGATGCCCTTGGAGCGGAGGATCTCCATGACCTTCCCCGAGATCACCGGGCCCATGCCCGCCAGGGGCAGGGGGTTTAGGTGGAAGACCTCCACCGTGCTTTTATCCCGGATCCCCTTGACCTTGAGGGCGAACTCCACCTGCCCCGCCACCTCGTAGGGCGCAGGCGGGCAGGGGTAGTAGGGGGAGGAAACCCCCACCACCACCCGGCCCCCCTTGAAGTTCTTGAGGGCTTCCCTCAGCTTCAAGGCTCCCTCGAGGCTCCAGGGAGCGTAGCTGTCCTGGGCGGGAGAGGGCAATGCCTCCGCTCCCAGGGAAACGATCAGGTAGTCGTAGGAAAGCTCCCCGGCGCTGGTCTTCACCCGGTTGTTAACGGGGTCTAAGGCCTCCACCGTGGCCTGAAGGTAGGTGATGCCCCGCTTTTCCAGGTTGGCCAGGGGCCTGCGCACCTGCTCGGGCTCCCGCATGCCGAAGGCCACCCAGGGATAGGCGGGCATGAACTCGTGGTAGGCGTTCTTGTCCACCAGGGTGACCTCCACCTCCCTCCCCAGGAGCTTCTTCACCTTGTTGGCCGCTACCAGGCCACCCGAGCCGCCTCCCAGAACCAGAACCCTCGTTGCCATCTTCCACCTCCTGGGTACCCTTACCGTGTACCCCTAACTCCAGGATGCGCCCACCCCTTTTGTGAAGGTAGGTGCAAATGCCCCGCCCTCACGGGCGGGGGCATCCCTGGCTTAGAGCATCCTCAGGAGGGGTTCCGCAGGCGCTGGAGGAAGAAGAGGCCAAGGCCCAGGAAGCCCAGCACCTCCCCGATTCCCACCCCCCGCCCCAGGGCGGGGAGCACGTACCAGGCCAGGTGCAGAAGGCGGAAGAGGGGAATCCAAAGGGCCACGGGCAGGAGATACCGGGCCTCCCGCTTGGGCAGGTTGGTGAGGAGGTAAAGGAAGGGCAGGAAAAACCCCCCCACCGCCCACAGGGCGGCCACCGTGCCCCAAGGGCCTTCCAGGCGCTTCAGGTAAAACTCCACCTCATGGGGCAGATCCCCTCCCCAGATGATGATCAGGGTGGTGGCCTCCACGTAGATCCAGATGATGGAAAGGGCGAGAAGGAGGTTGGTGTGGTTCTGGGCCTGGCCCATGAGGGCGGGTGTCCCCTTGCGGGCCGCCAGGGCCACGGCCACGGCCAGGGCTAAAACCGCTGCGGAAAGAAGGAGGATGGCCCCAAAGGAGGCGGAGTAGAAGTGGGCCTCGAGGGCCATGAAGAGGTCATAGGTGAGGAAGGTGGCGGCGGCAAAGGCCAAGGGCATTCCCCAGGCCCCCACCTCCGCCCGGTGCTCCCCGGGTTTCAGCTTCAAGAGGATCCAGGAAAAGAGGGTGAAGAAGAGGACGTAGCGAAGAAGCATGAAGGGAGCGTTCAGGTACCCCGAGCGATGAGCCAGAATCGGGTCCAACGCGGCCCCGGGCCGGGCCCAGGGGAAAAGCTCCGACAGGAAGAGGAAGAAGGGCAGGCCCAAAAGCCCCATGAGGGGAAGGAGGCGGGCCAGGGGGTAAAGGTAAGGCTCCAGGGGCACGCCCCAGCGGCTCCTTAAGGCGTTGTGCAGGAGAAGCACCAGAAGCGCCCCCAAGGAAAGGAGAAGGAAGAAGGCGAAGGGAAAGTAAGCGGCCGGAGCCCCAAAGAGAAAGGCTAGAGCGTAAAGAACCAGGCCCAGGAACAGGAAACCCGAACGGCTTGCCTCAATAGACCTCTGCATTGATCACCTCCAGCGGGCAGACCTCCTCCTGCAGGCACCGCTTGATGTAGTGGGCGATGAGCCAGCGCTCCCTCTCCGGGATGCGGCTTTTGTAGGAGAGCATGCGGCCAAAGCCGTTGGTGGCCGCAAAGTAGAAGTAGCCCTCGGGCATGGCCTTCACCCCCGGGTCCAGGAAGGAGCGGGGCTTGGGCATCCCCAAGGGGATCACCCTCCCATCCCCTTCCCCGTTCAGCCCGTGGCAGATGGCGCAGAAGGAGCGGTAGAGGACCTTGCCCCGCACAAGCTCCCCGTCCGTGAAGGCGTAGGGGTTGTCGGCGAACCCCCCCTCGGGCTTCAGCCCGGTGCGCACCTCCAGGTTCAGGTTCTCCCCGAAGCGCACCCGTTCCGGGGCCACCTGGACCTGGAGGGGTGCTTCCCGGAAGGGCCTCACCTTGGGCTGGTCCCACATCCATCCGCAGGCGGAAAGAAGGGGGAGCAGGAGAAGAAGCCACCTAGTCACGCCGCACCTCCTCCACCTCCGCCCCCAGTTCCCGAAGCAGGGCCTTGGTGCTCTCCAGGTCGAACCGGGGGTCCGTGGCGTAGACGAAGACCCCGTACTCGTCCAGAAGGACCCGCACGTACTCCTTGGCCTTCACCGCGGGGTGGGCGGCCAGGGGAAGGCCGTTCATGTACAGAAGGAAGAGGAAGATTCCCACGGTGATGGTGAGGATGGTGAGCTCAAAGGTCACGGGGATGAAGGCAGGCCAGCCCAAAAGGGGCTTGCCCCCGGCGTTGTGGGGATAGTCCAGGGTGGTGTAGATCTGGAGGAAAAGCCCCAGGCCCACCCCCAAAACCCCCAGGCCGAAGGCGATCCAGGGAATGCGCCCATCCCCCCCCAGGACCTCCTCGATCCCCTCCACGGGGTTTGGGGTGAGGGCCTCGAGGTGGCGGTATCCCCTTCCCTTGAGCACCCTTAAGGCCTCTAAAAGCCTTTCCGCCGAGTCAAAGTAGGCCATGAGTCCATACAGCATGGGCCCCTCCTAGTGCTTTCTCAGGCGGTGGAACAGGTGAACCATCTCCGCCACGGCGATGGGAGGGAAGATGCGGATGAAAAGGGCAAGGCCGAAGAGGAAGAAGCCGATGGTCCCGAGGAAGAGGGTCCAGTCCACCCAGGTGGGGTAGTAAAGGTGGAAGTTCCCGGGCAAGAAGTCGTGGGACAGGCTGATGATGACGATCACGAAGCGCTCCAGCCACATGCCCACGTTGGCCAGGATGGAGAAGATCAAAAGCCAGGTGAGGTTCTTGCGGAAGCGGGGGAACCAGAGGGTCTGGAGAAGGACCACGTTGATGAGCATCATGGCCCAGTAGTAGGGGGCGTAGGGGCCGGTCATGCGCCAAAGCTGCTGGGCCCACTCCGCAGGCTCCCCCGCATACCAGGCGATGAAGATCTCCAGGAGGTAGATGTAGGCCACGCCGAGGCCCGAGGCCAGGGTCACCTTGGCCATCCAGTCCAGGTGGCGGTCGGTGATCACCCCCTCCAGCCGGTACCACTTCCTGAGGGGAATGATCAGGGTAAGGGCCATGGCGAAGCCCGAGTAGATGGCCCCGGCGGCGAAGAAGGGGGGGAAGACCGTGAGGTGCCAGCCCGGCACCAGGCCGTAGGCGAAGTCCATGCTCACCACCGAGTGCACGGAGATCACCACCGGGGTAGCCAGGCCCGCCAAAAGCACATAGACCGCCCTATAGCGCTGCCAGTGGACGGCATTGCCCGTCCAGCCCAGGGAGAGCCAGCCGTATAGCTTCCGCCGCCAGCCCTTGCTCCTCTCCCTGAGAAGGGCCAGATCCGGGATCAAGCCCAGGTAGAGGAAGAGGGTGGAGATGGTGAGGTAGGTCATGATGGCCAGCACGTCCCAGGAAAGGGGGCTCTTGTACTGGGGCCAGAGGGCCATGTGGGTGGGGTAGGGCATGACCCAGTAGAAGAGCTGGGGCCGGCCCATGTGGATGAGAGGGTAGGTGGCCGCCGCCAGCACGGCAAACAGGGTCATGGCCTCGGTGACCCGGTTCAAGGAGTCCCGCCAGTTCTGGCGCATGAGGACCAGGATCGCACTGATCAGGGTCCCGGCGTGGCCGATGCCGATCCACCAGACGAAGTGCACGATGTCAAACCCCCAGGCCACGGGCTGGTTGATGCCCCAGGTGCCGAGGCCCTTCACGAAGGTGACGAAAAGGCCGTAAAGCCAGGCCAGGGTCAAGGCCCCCCCCACGGCCAAGACCACCCTCCAGGGCTTGGGGGCTGGCTTCTCCACCGGCTCCAGAAGCTTTTCCACCAAGGTCTTCTCCGTCCACTCCCCCTGGATCAGGTCGTGGTCGGGATGGGGTTCCTTATGCGCCATGCTTCCCCTCCTTCAGCTTGGGATTGGGGTTTTTCAGGTGGGCCAGGTAGGTGGTGCGGGGCCAGGTGTTGGCCTCCTCCAGAAGGGCGTAGTGCCGTCCTTCTTTCCGGTGGGCCTGGATGGGGTCTTCAGGGTCCAGGAGGTCCCCGAAGTGGATGGCCTTCCCCGGGCAGACCTCCTGGCAGGCGGTCCTGATCTCCCCGGTGCGGATCTTCCGCCCCTCCATGGCCGCCTTGGCCCGGGTGCTTTCGATGCGCTGCACGCAGTAGGTGCACTTCTCCATCACCCCGCGGCTCCGCACCGTCACCTCGGGGTTCATGAGGAGGGCCAGGGGGCTTTCCTGGGCCCTGCGGGGGTCCCCCTTGCCCACGAAGGCCTCCCCGTAGGGGAAGAAGTTGAAGCGCCGGGCCTTGTAGGGGCAGTTGGCGGAGCAGTACTTGGTGCCCACGCAACGGTTGTAGACCATGAGGTTCAGGCCCTCGCTGGAGTGCTCCGTGGCCGCCACCGGGCAGACGGCCTCGCAGGGAGCCTTCTCGCAGTGCTGGCACATCACGGGCTGGTGCACCACCCCCTCCTCGGCGAAGTAGCGGTCGATGCGGATCCAGTGCATCTCCCGCCCTTTGGCCACCTCCTCCTTGCCCACCACGGGGATGTTGTTCTCCACCTGGCAGGCCAGGGTGCAAAGCCCGCACCCCAGGCAGCGGCTTAGGTCCACGGTCATGGCCCAGGCGTGTTCTCCTTGGGGCCAGGGGGGGTAGAAGGAGATCCGCTTCTCCTTTTCCGGCTCGGCCTCGAGGGCCTCGGCCTCCTCCATCACCTTCACCGCCTCCACCTCCCCCAGGTACCCGTGGTACTGGGTGGAAACCAGGGGATAGTCCCGGCCCGTGGGGGAAACCTCCACGGGCCAGACCACCCCCTCGGGGTGGAAGAAGTGGGAAAGGGGGGCTACCCCGCTCCCCTTAGGCGGACCGGGAAGGGGCCAGAGGGGAAGGAGGGCCTCCTTCTCCCCAGCCTTAACCCGTAGGAGGGGCCTTTTGGGATCCGCCCGCCGCTCCCGGGCCCGGATGTCCGCAAGAAGGCCCAGGGCCTCGGCATCCTCCTCGCTTAAGAGCAAGGCCCCGTCCCAGACCAGACGGCTTAGGGGCCTCGGAAGCTCCTGCAAATAGGGGTTGTCCCGGTAGCGCCCGTCGTAAAGGCTGGCGTCGGGGCGCAGGGTAAGCTCCCAAGGAGCCTCCTTCCGCAAAGGGGGAAGGCGGCCTTCCAGACCGGGGCGCACCTCCACGGGCACCTCCTTGGCCTCCGCCAAGGGCCTTCCCTCCACCAGGGCCTGCTTCTCCTCGGGGGAAAGGGCGGGAAGCTCCTCCCCCAGAAGCCCCGCCAGCACCTCCTCCAGGGTTTTCCCACCCCACAGGGGCTGGATGAGGGCCTGGCTGGACCAGAGCCGGCCCTCGGCATCCCGGTGCTGGCCCGAGGCCTCGAGGGGATGGGCCAGGGGAAGGCTCCAGGAGGCCGCCTTGTTGGGGTAGAGGGAAAGCGCTGCGGAAAAGGCCTTGCCCGAAAGGCTGGGCAAGGGACCCTCCGCCGCCCACACCAGGCGCTCGGCCTCCTCGGCCTGCTGGAAGGCTTTGGGCGTGGCCGCCTCTTTCTCCGGGGGCTCCACGTAGCGCACCGGGGCCTTAAGGACCTGGTTGATGGCCATGACCAGGGCCTGAGCCCCCGGGGAGAGCTGGGGCCCGGCCAGGACCACCCCACCCCGTTGCAGATCCTCCGCCAGGATGGGAAGGAACCCTCCGTAGTCCGAGGCTGGACTTCCCGGCACCACCCCCAGGGTCTGGGCCAGGGCTAGGATAAACGCCTCCACCTGGCTGGGCTTTAAGGCCAGGCGGTGGTCGGCCATGCTCCCCAGAAGGCTGGCCCCGCTTTCCACCGCATAGATGCGGTTCATGGGCGGAATGCGCCTGCGGCTCAAGGCCTCCCACCAGAGGTATCCCGCCGGGTGCTCGTGCGCCTCCACGTCCAGGAGGAGTACGGTTTCCACCTTCTCCGGGGCGTAGACGGGCCAGGCCCTTTGCCCGAAGGCCACCTCCGCCCCCAGGTAGATGTTCTCCAGGCTCCAGGCCTCAAACCGGGCCACCCGGAGGTTGGGGAAGCGGGCCTGGGCTTTTTCCAACAGGCCCTCGAGCCTGGGGGAGGTGGTGCGGGGAAGGGCCAGAAGGGTTTCCCCCTCCGCCAAAGCCCGCCGCCAGGCGGCGTAAAAACCCTCCCAGTCCGGGGCCTTGCCCTGGCGGGCCGGGTCGTATAGGGCGTAAAGGCCCGCCAGGGGGTAGGGGCTCATGGCCCTCTCCAAGGGCGCCATGAAGAGGGGCCTTTCCTGGTAGACCTTTACCCGCACCGGCTCGGCAAAGCCGGCATGGGCGATGGCGGTGACGAACTCCGCCTCTCCCCCCTCCACCACCCATTCCGGCTGGCGCACGTAGGGTACCCCCTTCCGCCGCACCACCGGGGTACAGGCCGCAAGGGACAAAAGCCCCAAAGCCAAGAACCCCCGCCGGGTCACAGAGCCAAAGGGAAACTCCTCACGGAAGAGCTCCCGCTCCAAAGCTTCTTCATAACCGCGCCGTTCCTTCATGAAGCCTCCTAGCGGTGACAGGTGTTGCAGCTGGTAAGGGCCTCCGCCGAACGCACCTGGTAGATCTCCTTCAGCTTCTTACCCAGCTCGGGATCCGGGGTGTAGGCCATGTTGAAAACCTGCTCCCGGGGCCTGAGGCGGGCCTCGGGCTGGCGGTGGCAGTCCAGGCAGAACTTCATGGTGAAGGCCTGGGGCTGGCGGACCACCGCCATCTGGTCCACCCGTCCGTGGCACTCGGCGCACCCCACCCCCTTGGCCACGTGGGCCCCGTGGTTGAAGTAGACGAAGTCGGGCAGGTTGATGACCCGGTTCCAGCGCAGGGGCTCCCCGGTTTCCCAGCTTCGCCGCACCAGGGCCAGGTTGGGGCTATCGGGCTTGATAAAGGTATGGCAGGTCATGCAGGCCTCCGTGGGGGGCAGGCCCGCGTAGGCCGCCCGCTCCACGCTGGAATGACAGTAGCGGCAGGAAAGCCCCAGCCCTCCGGCGTGGAAGGCATGGCTGAAGGGCACGGGTTGCTCCACGGGCAGGGTGCGGTACTCAAAGGCCCCCACCGCCACCCCGGAAAACACCACCACCAGTAGCGCAAACACCCCTAGAACCGTTCCCCAGAAGAAGGTTTTCACCCATCGGTTGCGCCGCCGCATGCCACCTCCGGTCTTAAGGGCCAAGGCTACGGGCAAAGGGGCAAGGGGTCAATCAAGGGGCGTGGGTTTTTTCATAAGCGAATGGGCCCTACCCGTGCCTACCCTTTAGCAAGGTCTTCTCATGGGTACACTAGCGGAAAGGGGAAGGGACAAATGTCCCAAACCCCC
>NZ_ATNI01000072.1:0-8228 GCF_000511705.1 Thermus sp. NMX2.A1 | reverse complement strand
ACGGGATTAGGCCCCAAGGCGTTGGCGTTGGTGGAGAAGTCGTATAAGGGCTCAGGGCCCCCGTCGGGACCTCCGTGGATGGGCCTCAGGACATCGTCCAACATGCCTCCATGTTAGGCTAGGGTTCAGGGCAGCGCCTTAGCCTGGACCACTGAGGTTCCGTGGGACCTTGGGCCATTGCTTGATGGTGAGCTGACAAAGCGCCCTTAGGGTGGGGGCATGAGGATTCTGGTGACCAACGACGACGGGATTTTCAGCCCAGGGCTCTGGTCTTTGGCGGAGGCGGCCAGCCGCTTCGGCGAGGTCTTTGTGGTGGCCCCCGACGTGGAGCAAAGCGGGGTCGGGCATGCCATCACCATTGCCCACCCCGTCCGGGCTTTTCCCCATCCGGCCCCCCTGCCGGGGCCCCATTTCCCCGCCTACCGGGTGCGGGGCACCCCGGCCGATTGCGTGGCCCTGGGCCTCCACCTCTTTGGCCCCGTGGACCTGGTCCTCTCCGGGATCAACCTGGGGAGCAACCTGGGCCACGAGATCTGGCACTCGGGTACGGTGGCCGCGGCCAAGCAGGGAAGGCTCTTTGGCCTCTCCGCCGCCGCCTTCAGCACCCCCATGAACGGGGCGGGCCCGGATTTCTCCGCATTGAGGCCCTGGGTGGAACGGGTGCTGGAAACCCTCCTGCGGCTGGAGCGACCCTTCCTGGTGAACGTGAACCTGCCCCACCGGCCCAAGGGCTTCCTCTGGACCCGGCAGTCGGTGCGGTCCTACGAGGGGGTGGTGGTGGAGGGTGAGGACCCCATGGGCCGCCCCCATTACTGGTTTGCCGCCAGGCCCCTAAAGGAGGCGGAGGAGGGAACGGACCGCTGGGCGGTGGAGCAGGGGTTCATCGCCGCCACCCCCCTTAGGCTGGACCTCACCGACGAGGCCAAGCTCCAGCCGGCTTTGGCCCACGATTAGCCCTATTCAGGTCCCGCCCGCCTTCTTTTCAGCTCTCGCAGGCCCGGCAGGAAAGCAGCAGGTCCCGGCTGTAAGCTTGGGCCGCACTGGCGCTGAACTGGTAGTAAAGGGCCTTGAGCCCACCCCTCCAGGCGTGCAGGTACAGCTCGTTCACGTCCTTGGGTGGAGCCTCGGGGTGGATGACCAGGTTGAGGGACTGGCCCTGGTCGATGTACTTCTGCCGGGCGATGGCCAGGTTGACCAGGGTCTTTTGGGAAATCTCGGAAAAGGTCTTGAACACGTCCTTCTCCTCGTCGGAAAGGAAGTCTAGGTGCTGTACCGAGCCATTCCTCTCCAGGATGCTCCGCCACACTTTTTCCTCGTTCTTTCCCTTTGCTTGGAGAAGCTCCTCCAAAAAGGGACTCCTGAAGGCGATTCGGGCCTTTTGCAGGTCCTTGAGGTAGTAGTTGCTGGTGTAGGGCTCGATGGAGGGGGAAACCTGCCCCAGGATGAAGGAGCTGCTCTTGGTGGGGGCGATGGCCAGGAGGGTGGCGTTCCGCCTTTCCATTAGGTCGGCCAGTTCGTCCTCCGGATGGCGCTTCCTAAGCCAGCGGCTCGCCTCCTCCGCCTTTTCCCGGATGGTCTTGAAGATGAGGTTGTTAAGGAAAAGGGCCTCCGCGTTCTCCAGGGGAATCCCCTTGGACTGGAGGTAGCTGTGCCAGCCCAAAACCCCGATCCCGATGGCCCGGTACCGCTTGGCGAAGCGCACCGCCCGCTCCATGTAGGGGATGCCCTCCGCCTTCTCGATGAAGTCGTCCAGCACGGAGTCCAGGAAGATGGTGAGGGTTTCCACGGCGTCCGTGTCCTTCCACTCGTCGAAGTGGAGGAGGTTTAGGGAGGAGAGGCAGCACACGAAGCTTTCCTCGAGGCCCGAGGGGAGCATGATCTCGGTGCACAGGTTGGAGGCGTGGATGGTTTTCCCCAACTTCTTGAAGATCTCCGGAGCCTGGCGGTTGGCGTTGTCCCGGAAGAAGATGTAGGGGATCCCCACCTCGGTGCGACTTTTGAGTACCTTAGCCCACCTTTCCCGTTTCTCCCTGTCCCCGGCGATGGCCTCCTCCAGCCAGGCATCCCCCACGGAAACCCCCCAGAAGAGGGACTGGATCTCCCCTCCTTCCCGCTGGATCTTGAACCACTCCTCGAGGTCCGGGTGCTCGATAGGGAGGTAGGCGGCGCACTGCCCCCGCCGGGTGGAACCCTGGTTGAACACCTCGATCACCCGGTCGAAGAGAGAAGCAAAGGCGTAGGAACCATTGCTTTCCCCGTTGTCCCGGATGGGGGCTCCCCTGGGGCGAAGGGCCCCCAGGTAAACCGAGGTGCCCCCACCCTGTTTGCTCATCATGCCGATCTCCGCCACCGCCCTCAGGATGGAGGCGGTGTCGTCTTCCACGTAGGTGCCGTAGCAGGAGATGGGGAGACCCCGCTTGAGGCCGTAGTTGGCCCAGATGGGGGTGGCCAAGGAGTACCAACCCTTGGCCATGTACTCCTGGAACTTGCGGGAGAAGCCCTCGATGCGGGTCAGGGCCTCCGCCCGGTCGGCGATTTCCTTCACCCTCTTCTCCACCGTCACCCCAGGGAGAAGGTAGCCCCGGCTCATGTAGAGCCTCGTCCATTCATTGGCCCAGTACCAGGGCCGGTATTCCCGCTTGGTCTTGGTCATCCTTCCCTCCTAGAAAAGGCTTTCCGGGTCGTAGCTCTGCACCCTGCGGGCGTAGGCTACGCTCCTCTTGTTGAAGAAGTCCACTTCCTTGTCCGCCAAAAGCTCTAGGTCAAACCACTCCGTATCCCTTAGGCACTCCGTCCGCACGGGGAACGGCGCGGGCAGGCCGTGGAGGGCAAGAACCTGGTTGTACCGCCACTTAAGGAACTCCAGGACCTCCTCTCCCCTCACCGCCTCGGTGTCCCCCCGGGCGAAGATCCACTCCAAAAGGGCCTCCTCCGTGCGAAAGAAGGCCTCTACCCTATCCAGGGCTTCCTCGGTAAAGGAGGGCCCGAAGAGGTCCGGCCGCTCTTCCCTAAGGATCCTGAGGAGCTCTACCCCAAAGAGGCCGTGCAGGTTTTCCTCCTTACTGGTGGCCTCGATGGCGTTGGAGATCCCCTTGAAGCGACCAAGGCGCTTGTTCAGGGCCATAAGCACGTAGAACTGGGAGAAAAGGGAGGCGTGTTCGGTGAAGGCGGAAAAGAGAAGGAGGGCGAGGGCGTGTCCCCTCAGGTCGCCTCGGAAGGCGGACCCCAGGACCGCGGTTAAGTGGCGGTGCCGTTCCCTTAAGGCGGTCTCCTTCTCCAAGGCCTGGGCAAAGCGGTCCTCGAGGGCCAGGAGATCCAAAAGGTGGGCGTAGGCGTTGGCGTGACGCACCTCGCTTTCGGCGAAGGTCATGCCCACCTCGGCCACCTCTGGCTTCGGGAAGACCTCGTAGGTTCGGGCCCAGAAGAGCTTCACGGAAAGCTCCACCTGGGAGATGGCAAGAAGGGAGCGCTCCACCAACGAGCGCACCTCAGGATCAGCCAGGGCGTAGTCCTGGACGTCTGCCGCATAGCTGAACTCCGTGTGGAGCCAGTAGCTGTGCCGGATGGCGTCCCGGTAGGCCAGGAGCTTTGGGTACTGGTAGGGCCGGTAGTGGGGTCTAGGTTCGGTGAGCATGGCCACCTCCTGGGGATTTTCCACCTAGGGCTTGGCGAAGCCGCTTGGCGGCCTCCACCATGTTCCTGAGGTTCGAGATGGCCTCCTGGGGTTTACGGGTTTTTAGACCGCAGTCGGGGTTTACCCACAAGGAGGCCGGGGAAAAGAAGTTGAGATAGCCCTGGAGGCGGGTGAGCATCTCCTCCACCGTGGCTTCCTCTGGCGTGTGCACATCAAATACCCCGGGCCCGATCTCTAGGGGAAGGTCCTTAAGGCTTTGGAGGAAGGCTGGGTCCTGCCGGGCTCCTTCCACGCTCACCACGTCGGGGTCCATGGCCTCCAGGAAAGGCCTTAAGGCGGCGTAATCGGAGTAGCAGAGGTGCTGGTGCACCTGTACCTTGGGTTCCAGATCGCCCACCACCCGATGGAAGGCCTCCTGGGCAAGTTTTAGGTAGCTGGGCTGCTCTTCCCGCCTGAGGGGCATTTTTTCCAGAAGGGCTGGCTCGTCCACCTGGACAAAGCGGATTCCACGGGCGGCCAGGTCCCGCACCTCCTGCCTTAGGGCCTCGGCCAGGGCCATGACCGCCTCAGGGAAGCTAACCCCTTCCGGCAGGTAGCTCCAGGCGGCCAGGGTGATGGGGCCGGTTAGGATGGCCTTCACGGGCTTGGCGGTTAGGCTTTGGGCGTAGAGGGTTTCCCGAAGCACCAGGGGTTCTTGGCGCCGGGGAGGGGCAAAGAGGATGGGAGGGCGCCAGACCCGGCTTCCGTAGGAAAGGACGAAACCCTTCTGGGTGATGAAAAAGCCCTGTAGGCGTTCGGCGAAGAACTCCACCATGTCGCTTCGTTCGGGTTCCCCGTGGACCAGGACGTCCAGGCCCAGCTCCTCCTGCAACCGGATGTTTTCCTCGATGGCTTTTTTGATGTTCTCCCAGTAGGCGGCCTGGTCCAGCTCCCCTGAGCGCAGGCGCCTCCTAAGTTCCCTGAGCTTCCCCGTCTGGGGGAAGCTGCCGATGGTGGTGGTGGGGAAGGGGGGGAGGCCGAGGTCTTGCTGGGCCTGGCGCCGCACCTCCAGGGGGGGCCTAGGGGGAGGTGGGGGAGAAGGGTGGAGCTCCCAGGCGGGAGGCGGGGTGTACCAGGCCCTGGCGGCTTGGTATGCCCTTGAGGGCGAGGTGGCCGCCTCGAGGTGGCCTGCTGGGCCTTGCCCATCCGTCAAGAGCTCTTTGAGGAGGGAAAGTTCCTGTAGCCTTTCCACGGCAAAGGCAAGCCGGCCCTCGAGGGCCTTGGGCAAGGGCTCATCCACCCGCCAGGGCAGATGGAAAAGGGGGGCCTTAGGGGCCAGCCAGACCTCCTGCCCCTCTAGCAGGGGCAGGATCCCTCCTAGGGCCAGGAGATGGGTTCGCCACACGCCTTGCCCCTCCACCACCCCTAGGACCAGGGCCATTCCTGGGGGTAGCTTGGGCAGGGCTTCCCCTACCGGGAAGACCCCAAGGCCCCGCAAGGGAAGGTTGGCCAGGCTCCGAACCACCTCCGAAGCCGGGGGCAGGTAGTAGTAGCTGAGAAGGACCAAAGGTACCCTCTTTGCCAAGGCGGCATAGGCTTTCAGGAGGTGGGGTAGGTCCCGTTCCACCCCATCCAACCCCAGGGCCGGTTCTTGGAGGAGGAAGAGGGTGCCGGCAAAAGGCTCAAGAAGCTCCGCATAGGCCTCCACCAGGGCCTCGAGGTGGTCCTCCACCCTCTCGGGGGGGTTTTGCGCCAGGCGCAGAAGGGTGTAGGGACCGAGCAGGGTGGGAAGGCCTTCCGCCGAGCCTGGGGTTTTTTGGCCAACAGGATAGGGGAAAAAGCCCCGCCTTGGGGTGTAGCGGGGTTTTTCCGGAAGCCGGGGGACCAGGTAGTGGTAGTTGGTGCCAAACCACTTCCTAAGGGGAAGGGCCCCCTTGCCCCGGGCCAGGGCGTAATAGCCTTCCAGGTCAAAAGGTTCCACGGGGTAGACCCCAAGGGCCACCGCCAGGTCCAGCATGGGGTCGTACAGGCTGAGCTCCCCTGCTGGATAAAGGTCCACGTGTTCCCGATAGGTGGCCATCCTGAGACCCTCGAGGTCCTCGAGGGCCTGGAGGAACTCCTCCCTCGGCAAGGAGCCCTGCCAGTAGGCTTCCAGAAGCCGCTTGTACTCCCGGTTAGGGCCCAGCCGGGGAAGGCCAAAAGCCAGGGTCCGGATGTTGCCTTCTAAAGACGCATGGAATTTTTCCCGCATCGCTTACCTCAACTTTCGCATGACCAGGGTAGGGTGGCCCACTGGGAGTTAGGAAAGAGGGGGAACGGAAACCGGCCGCCCCACCTCGTCCACCGCCACCAGCACAAATCCGCCCTTAGCTGCCAGGTAGGGTTCCCTACCCACCTCTATGGGCTCCACCCACATCTCCACCTCCACCCGCATGGAGGTGCGGCCCACCTCTATTACCCGGGCTACAAGCTCCACGATGGAGCCCAGGGGCACGGGGCGCTTGAAGTCCACCGCATCCGAGTGCACCGTCACCACCTTGCGCCTGGCGTGGCGGGTTGCGGCCACGAAGGCTGCCTGGTCCATCCAGGCCATGGCGGTGCCGCCAAAAAGGGTCCCGTAATGGTTGGTTTCCCCAGGGAAAACCGGGTAGACCATGCGCGTTTCCTTCACCACGGACCTCCAGGGCCGTCTTTGGGCCCGTAAAAGCTAAATCATCCCTTCTACCTGCCCAAGGGGAGTAACCCCGTGCTGGGCAAGAACTTGCCTAAGGTCGCCTGGCCCAAGGTCCTTGGGCCACCGGGTTTTGGGGGGTTAGGAGTCTAAGGTCCCACAGGCATCACCACCTTCACCCTTGCCTCGAGGGCTACGGGGTAAGGCCGCGAAGCGGGTACTCGGGCTTCCGGACAGAGCCGGTTACCGTTGCGGGACAGCGCCGGACTTGCACCGGACTTCCCCCACCGCCGGCCGGCGTCCAGGCCTGTCGGCCTGGCATCGCGGCCAAGACACCCTAAGTCTTGGGTGTCTTACCAGTGAAGCTACCATATCTTGAATCCCAGGTCAATAGGCCTAGGCTTCCCCTTTTGGGAATCGGGGATTTGTCCGAGGAGCCCTGGTGGGACGTGCCTCGGAGCCAAAATATAACAGGCCGCCTAAGGTGGCGGCCTGAAGGAAGGAGCATCTGCCAAGTTTCCTGCCCCGAGAGCGTTTAAGGGGTTCAGGGGAGCATGGCCCTAGGCCCAGATGTCCTCGGGGTGAGCCATGCCCACGGGGCGGGCCTTGAGAACCTCGAGGGCCTCTTCCTCGGACATAACCGGGTTCTGGTAGCGAATGCCCAAGGCTTCGCCCATCAGCCGGAAGACATGGGTGTTGTCCAAGAGGCCCAGAGGGAGGAAGCGGAGGCCCTGGCCGTAAAGGGCCAGCATCACCGGGCTTGCCGTGTGCTGGCCGGAGTTCCAGCCGATGTTGGGCCGGTCAGGCTTCTTGGCGTCCTTCTGCACCATGGCCCAGGAAAGGGTGTTGCTGGGCTGGACGCCGTAGCGCACCCCATCGGGGCGGTGGACCTTCTTGGTGATGGCCTCCACCACCATCTGGGCTTCGGCGTCCTCCAAGGTCACGCCCTTCATGGTCCGGAAGGCTTCCTTTACCTGGCTGGGGTCGGGGTTGTTCCCTAGGACACGCAGCATGTGCTCAAAGCTGGCCTTCTGGCCTTCCAGGAGGTCCAGGCCCACGCTGCTTTCCAGGTAGCTTCTGCCCGTTCCGTACAGGGCCCCCGTGCCCGTGGCGTGGTCGGATACCAAGATGAGGAGGGTGTCGGGGTTCCGGTCCGCGAAGGCGGTGAGGAGTTCCAGGGTTTCGTCGGCCGCCAGCACATCCCACAAGGTGGCGGCGGGATCGTTGAGGTGGTTGGCGTGGTCAATGCGCCCGGCTTCCACCTGGAGGACAAACCCATTGCGGTAGGCGGCCAAGCGGGCCAAGGCGGCCTGCACCATCTCCTTGAGGCTCGGTACCTTCACCCCCTGGAAGCGGCGGTCCACCTCGTAGGGCACGTGGCCGTCAGAGAAGATGCCAAGGAGCTTGCTGGCGTTGGAGCGGGCCAGCTCCTCGGGAGTGCGGACCACTCCGTAGCCTGCCTGAGCGAAGGCGGCATACATGTCCTTCTTGTCCTTGCGCTTCTCGGGGTTGAAGAAGCGATCCCCGCCCCCCAGGTAGACCTCGGCCCCAAACTCCAGATACTGGCCCGCGATCCTCTCCTCGGCGTTGCGGTCGGGATTGGAAATCACGAAGCTGGCGGGGGTGGCATGGGTTGCGGTGGTGGTGGTCACCAGCCCCACAGCCTTCCCCATCTCCTTGGCTGCGGCAAAGAAGGGCTTTAAGGGGGTGCCGTCGGCATGTACCGCTAGACCGCCATTGACCGTCTTGACCCCGCAGGAGAAGGCGTTGCCGGCAGCGCTGGATTCGGTGACGTAGCTGGTGAGGCTATAGGTGTTGATGAGCCCGTTAGGGTAGCGGGCCAGGAGCCTTTCCAGGGTAAGGACCCGCCCCTGGCGCCTGCGGGCGTAGGCCTGGGCGATGGCGTAGTCTTCCCAAGAGAAACCATCATAGACGAAAACAATG
>NZ_ATNI01000071.1:0-6096 GCF_000511705.1 Thermus sp. NMX2.A1 | reverse complement strand
CCAAAAGAGAAAAGCCCAGGGCCAGAAAGGGCAGGAGGAAGCGGTCCACGGGGTCCAGCTCCGCGGCCCTCGAGGCGGCAAAGGCCACCAGGGCCAGAAGGGCCCCGAGGGGCAGGAGCCATAAGGCCATCCTGCGCCTTAAGGGATGCAAGGGATCCAGGAGCTCGAGGGTAGGGTACAAGTTAGCTCCAGTATAGGGGTTTCCTGCCTGGGCCATGCCCCCAGGATGACCCTACCCCCCTTAACGGATCCTTAACGGGCCTTCAGTCCTCCAGGTAGGTGTAACCGCGAAGCTCGCGCATGTACCGCTCCAAAAAGGCGCCTTTCTCCACGGGGGAGAGGCGGCTTTGCCGCACCAAGCGCTCCACCCCCTGGAAAAGCTCCCGGGCGGTGAAGCCCATTTTCTCGATGACGTCTTCCGCGGTTTCCCCGGGGACGAAGCGTTCTATGGCGAAGCCCTCTTCGTCCACCACCACGTGGGCTTCCCCCACCTGGCCGAAGAGGTTGTGGTTGCTGCCCAGCACGTCCTGATAAGCCCCCACCAGGAAGACGCCCAGGTAGTAGTCCTCCCCCGGGCGGATGGGGTGGACGGGCAGGCTCTGGCGCACATCGTGCAGGTCGATGAAGCGGTCTATCTTGCCGTCGGAGTCGCAGGAGATGTCCACCAGGGTAGCCTGGCGGGTGGGGGGCTCGTTAAGGCGGCTTAGGGGGACGATGGGGAAGAGCTGGTGGATGGCCCAGGCGTCGGGAAGGCTTTGGAAAATGGAAAAGTTGCAGACCAGCTTGTCGGCCAAGAGCTTCTCCAGATCCTCAAACTCATCGGGAGCGTAGGGCAGTTCCCGCACGATGGCGTAGACCCGCCGGGCGATGTGGTAGAAGATCTCCTCCGCCAGGGCGCGGTCCCGCAGGGATACGAGCCCCAGGTCGTAAAGGGTCTGCAGGGTTTCCTTGTCGGCGAAGGCGTCGTGGTAGACCTCGCGGAAGTTCTTGGGGGAGAGGGTTTCCAGGCTCTCCCAAAGCTCCTTGACCAGAGGGTGGGCCTCCGCGGGCGGGGGAGCAGGCCGGGTCTCCCCCGGGGGGGTGATCACGTCGATGACCTCGAGGACCAGGACCTCATGATACGCGGTCACCGCCCGGCCCGACTCCGTCACCAGGGTGGGATGGGGCTCCCCTTGGGCCTCCACCACCTCCTTGGTCACGTAGACCAGGTCCTCGGCGTACTCGGGGAGGGTGTAGTTGGCGGAGGCGTAGAAGTTGGTCTTGGAGCCGTCGTAGTCCACGGCCAGGCCCCCGCCCAGGTTCAGGTACTGGAGGGGAGCCCCCAGCTTCCGGAGCTGCACATAGGTCTGGGCTGCCTCCCGCACCGCCGCCTTGATCTTGCGGATATCCGTCACCTGGCTACCGATGTGGGCGTGGATCATGACCAGGGCATCCAGGAGCCCTTCTTCCTTCAGGATCTCCACCGCCCGGATGATCTCCGGGGTCGTGAGGCCGAACTTGGCGTTTTCCCCGCCGCTGGCTTCCCACTGCCCTGCTCCCTTGGCCTTCAGCTTGTAGCGGATGCCCAGGCTGGGCCGCACGCCCAGCTCCTTGGAAATGCGGATCACCCGGGAAAGCTCGGCGAACTTCTCCAAGGTGATGACCACGTTTCGGGAAAGTTTCTTCCCCGTTAGGGCCAGGCGGATGAAGTCGTCGTCCTTGAAGCCGTTGGTGGTGATGAGGGCCTCCGGGGAAAGGTCTTGGGCCAGGATTAGGGCGAGTTCCGCCTTGCTTCCCGCCTCGAGGCCGTAGTGGTAGGGCCTCCCCGCCTTGGCCACGGTTTCCAGCACCAGCCGGCGCTGGTTCACCTTCACGGGGTAGACCCCGCGGTAGCCTCCCGTATAGCCGTACTTTTCCATGGCCCTGCGAAAGGCCTCGTTCAGCTCCCGCACCCGGGCCTCGAGGATCTGGGGGAAGCGGAGCACCAGGGGCAGGGGCCGCCCCTCGTCCCTGAGGGCTTCCACGATCTCCAAAAGGGAAGCGGAAGGGCCTTCCGGGCCCAGGGGGGTTACCTCCAGCTCCCCGTCCCGCCCTACCCGGAAGAACCCCGCCCCCCAGTAGGGCACCAGGTAGATCTCCTCAGCTTCCTTGGGGGAAAAGCGCCTGGCGGTTTTCAATCCCGTTCAACCTCCGCCCTTGAGTGTAGGGCGGAAGGGGCGGCTTGGGAAGAGGTTGGGCTCCGGTAAAGGTACCCCTCGCCTTCCCTGGGGATTTCCTCCGGGTCCACCAGGTAGAGGAAAGGGCCTCCCGTTTGGTTTACCAGGGCATAGCCCCGTTCTTTGAGAAGGGGATGCAAGGCCTCCTCGGCTTGAAAGGCAAGGGGTACCGGGCCCACTTCTTTCAAGACCTCCTCCAAAAGGTCCAGCCAGCGGGCCAGTTGGGTGGGGTCCAGGCCCTGGGGGACTGCAATCCGGACCGCTCCCCTTTTCTCGCCGAATAACCCAAACCGCCTTAAGAAACGCCTTAAGGTACGCCTCTCCTCCCCGGAAGGCTGGAAGGAGAAGTGCTTGTGGCCAAAGACGCTGAAGCGGAATCCCGCCGGGGCCAGGCTCCTCAAGCGGCTTATGGTCCTTTTGTCCCCCACCCGGTGCCACCAGGAGAGTTCCACCGTGGGGAAGGCTTTGGCGTAGGCCTTGAAGCCCCCAGGGTAGCCCCTATACCCCTTAAGGCCTTCCAGGATCAAGCCACGCCTCCAAAAAGGCCAGCCCCATCCGGGCCATCAAGGGGGTGATGGTGTGCCCGGCTCCTTCCTCCACAAACCAGGCTAAGCGGCCTTCGGGGTAGTGGGGCCTCAAGGCCTCCACGGTTTTCTCCATGCGGGAAAGGGGCACGATCAGGTCCTTGGTGCCGTGGAGGTGGAGCAGGGGCACACCTCCATAGGCTTCCCCCCTCTGGGCAGGAGGGGTTTCGTAAAGGGCCAGGACCCGGGTATCCCGCACCTCCTGACCCTGGGGAAGCTTCATGGGGAAGCCGCTTCCGATGAAGGCCAGGGCCCCTTCCGCCCGGAAACCCTGGGATAGAAGCAGGTGCACCACAAAGGCTCCCAGGCTCCCCCCCGCCAGGAAAAGGGGTAGGCCGAAGCGCCCCCTGGCCTCCTGGGCCACTTCCCTCCCTTCCTCGGCGAAGGCCAGGGCCACCTGGTACACCTCCTCCACATACCTGGGGCTTTTGGAGGAAGGGGGTGGGCCCTCCCGTTTCCCGTGCCGGGGGGCGTCAAAGGCCAGGAGGAGGAAGCCCCTTTCCACATACCCCGGGAGGAGGGAAAGGATGTGCTCCCTCGAGCCCTGAAGCCCGTGGAGGGCCAGGAGGAGGGCCCTCGGGCGCTCGGGGATGTGGGCCAGCACGCTTTGCCCCGCCAGGGTGAAGGCTTCTTTCCGCATCCCGCTTCCCTCAGGTGAACAGGCTGGACACCGACTCTCCCCGGTGGATGCGCCAGATGGCCTCGGCGAAGATGGGGGCCACGGGGAGGGTCTTGAGCTTGGGACCCTCCTTGGGAGGGCAGGTGTCGGTGGCGGCCACCTCCTTCACCGGGCTTTGGGCGATGCGCTCCAGGGCCGGGCCCACATAGACCCCGTGGGTGGCGGCGGCGTAGACTTCCCTGGCCCCAGCTTGCAGGAGGGCTTCTACTGCCTCCACCAGGCTTCCGGCGGTGGAGATCTCGTCGTCCACGATCAAGGCGGTTTTCCCCCTCACCTCCCCCACCAGCATCCGCACCCGCACCTCGGTGTCGGATACCCGCTCCTTGTCGATGAAGGCCAGGGGAAGGCGGAGGCGCCGGGCCAGGGAGCTGGCCCTCTTAAGGTCGCCGGCATCCGGAGCCACCACCACGGCATTTTCCAGGTCCACCCGGGTGGCGAAGTGGTTGGCGATGACGGGCTCGGCGGAAAGGTGGTCCACGGGCACCTTGAAGAAGCCGTGGACCTGCGGGGAGTGCAGGGTCATGGTGAGGACCCGGTCGGCCCCGGCGGTCTGGAGGAGGTCGGCGATGAGCCGGGCGGCGATGGAGATGCGGGGGGCGTCCTTCTTGTCGCTACGGGCGTAGGAGAAGTAGGGGATGACCGCCGTGACCCGGGCGGCGCTGGCTCCTTTGGCGGCGTCCACCATCATGAGGAGTTCCATGAGGTGGTCCTGCACCGGAGGGGTCAGGGACTGGACGATGAAGACATCCCCTTCCCTCAGGCTTTCCTCGAAGCGCACGAAGAGGTTGTCGTTGGCGAAGCGCTGGGTGGCGCTTTTGCCCAAGGGCAGGCCTAGGGCCTCGGCGATGGCTTGGGCCAGGGGTTTGTTGGACTGACCGGAGAAGATCAGGAGGGGGCGGTCCATGCCGTTCCCCAAGATACCACGGGAGAGGGGTATGCCCAAGTCGGCCCCGAAGGGGGCTACTTGGGTCAGCCCCGAAGGGGCTACTTAAAGGAGGGTAAGGGCTTCCTGCAAGGGAGTGGTGACCTCCGGACCCGTGGGGTGCAGGTAGACGTTCACCTCGGTGCGCACCCCGAAGCCAGGCAGGTAAAGCCCGGGCTCCACGGTGAAGGCGAGGCCCGGCACCAACGGGCGGAAGTCGTGGGTTTCCAGGTCATCCAGGTGGGGACCTGAGCCGTGGACCTCCTCCCCCAGGTTGTGCCCTGTGCGGTGGCGGAGGTAGGCGCCGTAGCCCTCCCCTTCCAAAAGGCCCCGGGCCACCCGGTCCACCTCGAAGCCCTTGGGGTAGCGCCCTTTTTGGTAGGCCTCGGCCACGAAGCGGATGGCCTCATCCCGGGCCTTTACCACAGCCTGGAAGGCTTGGTGGGCAGCCTCGGGAGGCCTTAGGCCGGCCATCCAGGTGACGTCGGCGTAGACCCCTCCTTTTTCCTTAGCCCAAAGGTCCAAGAGCACCACTTCTCCCTCCTCGAGGGCCTTCCCCGTGGACGCATGGTGGGGGTTGGCGGCGTTTTGGCCGAAGGCCACCATGGGGGGGTGGTCGAAGACCAGGCCCCGTTCCTCCAGGGCCTGGATCAATATGGCCTGTACCGCCTGTTCCGTGGACCCAGGGTTTTGGCGCAGGAAGGCTATGGCCCGGTCCTTGGCGGCCACCAGGCCCTCGGCTGCCCGGCGGTGGCTTTTTAGCTTCTCCTCCTCCCAGGTCTGGAAGAGGAGAAGCAAGGGCCAGGAGGAGGTGAGCTCGAGGCCCATTCCCCTGAGAAGGTCCAAACTGCCCCCGTCCACCCGGGACAGGTAGGGGATAAGCCCTCCCGGCACGTACTCCAAGGCGATGCGCCGCTGTCCTTCCAAAAGCTCCGAAAGGGCTTCCAGGTACCCTCGCCAGGTGTGGTAGGTGCGCCTCTTCCCGGGAAGGAGGGGAAAGAGACTTTCCTCTATGGCGTGGCAGAGGAGCAGGGGTTCCCCTTCCTGGGGAATGAGGTAGGCAAAACGGCGGGTTAGGTGAAGGTGGGTGAGGGCAAGCACCTCGAGGGCCACGGGATTGCTCCGGCCAAAGGAGAGGAGGAGCCAAGCATCCAGCCTCTCTTCCCTGAGGATTTCCTGCACGCGGGTGAGCTCCACGTTCCCATGCTACCCCTTGGAACCCACCTCACCTTTTCGTACCCCTGACGTGCTACGTTAGGGGTAGGGAGGTTTGGAAGATGGTCGAGACGCAGGAGGCGGTCATCCGCATTACCCCCTTGGCGGCGGAGAAGGCTAAGGAGATCCTGGCCCGTTATGGCAAGGAGCATGCGGCCATCCGGGTCTACATCAAGTCCGGCGGGTGCTCGGGCTTCCAGTACGGCATGGCCGTGGACGAAAGGGAGCTCGAGGGGGATACCCTCGTGGAGATGCACGGGGTGCGCTTGGTGGTGGACCCCATGTCCCTGCCCTACCTGGTGGGCTCGGAGATCGACTGGGTGGAAAGCCTCATGGGCGGCGGGTTCACCGTGCACAACCCCAACGCCGCCAGCACCTGCGGTTGCGGCCACTCCTTCCGCACCAAGGACCAGGAAGGGGAGGCCCGCACCTGCGGCCACTAATTGCCTCTTTTGAGCGCCTTTTGGGGGCCCAGATCCTGGGCCCCTTTAACCTTTTTCC
>NZ_ATNI01000070.1:0-11607 GCF_000511705.1 Thermus sp. NMX2.A1 | reverse complement strand
ACTATAATGAAGGTTGGGGCGATGCCGTCCTGGTTGACGCCGGATTCGGGCAGCCGCCCGGTTCCTGTATTCACCAGACAAAAGGAGGGTTAGGCCATGCGGATCGCTCAGATTGCGCCGCTTTACGAGGCTGTTCCACCCAAGTTCTATGGCGGAACTGAGCGGGTAGTGCATGCCTTGGTGGAGGAACTGGTGCGCCGCGGGCATGAGGTTACCCTCTTTGCTTCGGCGGACTCCCGCACCAGTGCCCGCCTGGTGCCCATGGCGGAGGGGGGATTGCGCCTTACGGGAGCCAGGGATGGCTTGGCTCTCCACATGGCCATGCTGGAAGAGGTTTATGCTCAGGCGGATCGTTTTGACATCATCCATTCCCATGTGGATTACCTGGCCTTTCCCTTTGCCCGCCACAGCCCAACCCCTACCCTGACCACCCTACACGGCCGTTTGGATCTACCGGAGACCCGTCGGATCCTGTCCCGCTTCCCGGAACAGCCCTTGGTCAGCATTAGCCACAGCCAGCGCATTCCAGTGAGGGACCTTTCCCTTCGCTGGCAGGCCACGGTCTATAACGGCATCCGCCTCGAGCACTTCCCCTTCCGCCAGGAGCCTGAGGATCCGCCCTACCTGGTCTTCCTGGGGCGTATTTCGCCGGAGAAGGGGCCGGTCCAGGCCATCGAGGTGGCCCGGCGTGTGGGCCTTCCCCTGAAAATTGCCGCAAAGATTGACCCTGCGGACCGCGCGTGAGCGGAAACCCATTTCCTACCCCTTTTGGACACGCCGGGTGTGGAGTACCTAGGAGAGGTGGACGAAAAGGCGAAGGCGGAGTTGCTGGGAGGGGCCTTGGCCCTCCTCTTTCCCATCGACTGGCCGGAGCCCTTTGGCTTGGTCATGGCCGAGGCCATGGCCTGCGGTACCCCGGTGATAGCCTTCCCCGGGGGCTCCGTAGACGAGGTGGTGGTGGACGGGGTTACGGGGATCGTCTGCCGTTCACGTACGGTGGAGGAGATGGTCCAGGCGGTAAGGCAGGTGGAGAAGCTGGAACGCGCCGCCTGCCGGCGCCACGTGGAGGAGAACTTCTCCAGCGCGGTGATGGCTGAACGCTACGAGGCGGTTTGCCGTCGGGTAGTGGCGGAGGCTCGTGGCGAGACTGTGGGTGTGCCCTTTGAGGAGGGGTTCAGGTTGCGCATGCCTCCTCCTCCCCGGCCCCGCCAAGGAGGAGGCTTGGGGAAGGGAAAGGCAGAACCTACCGCCTGGGGGGGGTGAAGGCCGAGCGCAGTAGACCAAGGTGAGGACGTTTACGGCTTTTCCATTTCCAGTTCCCCCTTCTCTGCCTGGAACCCCACTTCCTTGTGGCTACCGTCGCAGAAGGGCTTGTTCCGGGAATGGCCGCAGCGGCAAAGGGCCAGCTTGGCCCTTTCCAGGCGCCTTTCCTCCCCGTTGAGCCGGAAGGGGGTTCCCTCGGGCAAGTCCAACACGTAGGGTCCATCCTGGCGGAAGCGGAGCTTCATGGTTTCAGGATACCGAGGATAAAGTGGAGGTATGCTCTGCCCGCAGAATGGAAAGGTGGGCCTCGAGGTGCCCTTGAAGACGGTGAAGAACTTCCTCACGGGGAAAGCCCTGGCGCGAATTGACCCTGCTAGCCCCCACTACCTTTGCCAGGATCCCGCTTGCCCGGTGGTCTACTACGGCCAGGAGGGGGTATTTCTCCGGGAAGAGGTGCGCTTCCCCATCTACGATAAGGGAGCCTCCCTCGTCTGCTACTGCTTCGACTGGACCCGGGAGAGGTTGGCAGAGGCCTTGCGCCAAGGACAGGACCCGGTGGCCCAGGTGGAAGAAGGGGTCAGGACCAAGCGATGTGCCTGCGACCAGCGCAACCCCAGGGGGCGTTGCTGCCTTACTACCTTGAAGGCGGAGGTGGCCAGGCTTGCCTGAGGGCTTCCCGCAGGAATTGGAGGAGGCTTTCCAGAAGCGCCTGGCCCGGCTTGCACCCCGGGGCCCTTTGGTGCTGGCGGTTTCGGGAGGCGGGGATTCCGTGGCCCTAGCCCATCTGGTGAAGCGGGCTGGGCGGGAGGCGGTGGTGGCCCATCTGGACCACGCCCTGCGCCCGGAAAGCGAGGAGGATCTCCTCTTTGTGAAGGCCCTTGCGGAAAAGCTTGGCTATCCCTTCTACGCCGAGCGGGTGGAGGTGGCCAGGGTGTCCAGGGAACGGGGGGAGAACCTCGAGGCGGTGGCCCGGGAGATCCGCTACGCTTTCCTGCACCGGGTGGCCAAGGAGGTGAAGGCCAAGGCCATCCTCACCGCCCATACCCTGGACGACCAGGCGGAAACCGTGCTCCTCAAACTCCTCCAGGGCACGGCCCGGGGTCTGGGCATCCGGGAGAAGGAGGGGCTTGTGGTGCGGCCCCTTCTGGCCTTTCGCCGGGAGGAGTTAAGGGCGTACCTAAAGGCCCTGGGGGAAGCGTGGCGGGAGGACCCCTCCAACCAGGACCTTTCCCGGGATCGCAACTACCTGAGGCTTAAGGTGTTTCCCCTTGTGGAGGAGCGGTTCCCCGGGGCCAAGGAGGCGCTTTCCCGCTTTGCCCAGGTGCGGATGGAGGAGGAGGCCCACCTGGAGAGGGAGGCTAGGGCTCGTCTCCTGCCCGATCCCCGCTTCTTCGTGCCCGCCTACCGGGCAGCACCCCTTTTGGAGGCTCCCGGGGCCCTTAGACGGAGGGCTTTGCGCTGGATGCTGGAGGCCTTGGACCTCCGGCCTGAGGCCCGGCTTATCGCCCTTTTGGAGGAGGCTTTAGGGGGCAAGGTGGCCACCCTGCCCGGCGGCTACATGGCCAGGCGCAAAGGAGGTACCCTTTTTCTCCTTCCCCCCGCGCCCCGGCTGCCCCTTCCCCCCGGGTTCCGCCGCCCCTTGCCGGGGGACTACCTGGCCATGCCCTACGGGAGAAAGCGCCTGGTGGACTTTTTGGCAGAGAAAGGGGTGCCTAAGGAGCTCAAGCCCCTTTGGCCGGTGAGGGCGGAGGGTAAGCGGGTGGTGGAGGTGCTGGGCTTCCATCCTCCCTCCGAGGAGGAGCGGTACATGGCCTTGGCCCTCGAGGAGGCCAGGCAGGCCTTCCAGGAGGGGGAGGTGCCGGTGGGGGCGGTTTTGGTGGTGGGGGAAAGGGTGTACAGGGCCCACAATCGGGTGGAGGCTACCCGGGACCCCACGGCCCATGCGGAGATGCTCCTCCTTAGGGAGGTGGGCCGGGAGGCCCGGGGGGGAAGGCTTTACGTGACCCTGGAGCCATGTCGCATGTGCCATCAGGCCCTCCAGGAGGCGGGGGTGGAAGTGGTCTACGGGGTGGAGAACCTGAAGGAAGGGGCCTTGACCCGGTTCGGCCAGGGGGAAGGCCTCAGGGGTGGCGTCCTGGAAGCGGAGTGTGCTAAGCTCCTAAAGGGTTTCTTTGCCCGGCTCAGGGAGGGGTGCCGGAGCGGTTGAACGGGCCGGTCTCGAAAACCGGTAGGCCCCGCAAGGGGTCTCGCGGGTTCGAATCCCGCCCCCTCCGCCAAAGGCGGCCTGCGGGCCGCTTTTATACCACCTGGAACCCCCACCGCCCCCCGAGGATCCCCAGCGCCTCTAGGAGGGTTTCCGCCTCCTTCCTTTCCCCGGGAAACCCGGAAAGAAGCAGGTACAAAAGGGTGGCCAGCTCCCCCAGGACCAGGAAGCCGTACCGCCTTTTTTCCTCCTCCCAAACCGCCTCCATGCGCAGGTGGGCCATGCGCCAGGGAGTGGAAAGGAAATGGCCCTTTTGCAAGCCCGCTTCGGGTTCGCAAAGCCTCGGGTCGCCTTGGGTAAAAAGCCCCCGGCAGGAGAAGGGACGCCAGGGATAGACACCGCAGAGACCCTCTTCCAGAAAGGGGCAGGGGGTGCGGGTTAGAAAGAACTGGCTTGGGAAGTGGGGGTCGTCCTTGCCTTCCCTGAGAAGGGCAAGCCGCCTGGGGCCTTCCTTAAGGAGCCTGGAGCGCTGGGCCTCGCTGAGGTGGGGAAGAAGGGCTTCCCCTTCCAGGCGGGAAAGGGTCACCAGGCCATGGCAGCAGGCAAAGCATCCCGCGCGGCAGGAGGGGGTAATCCCCCTCTTGGCCAGGTAGTCGGCCAAATCCGCCTCGAGGGCCAGCCAATGGGCTTCCACCGGGTTCATCGGCGCAGGCGGTAGACACCCCTTCTGGGGTCGAAGGGGCAGGCTCTCACGGCCACCTGGGGGCAGTGACGCCGGGACCGGGCCACCTCCTCCGCCAGGGCCTTGGGCAGGTGGCATCGGGGGCAACGGGCCCGGGGAGAGGCTTGCCGCAACCGGCAGGCGAGTAACAGGGCCAGGCCCGAAAGGATGAGAAGACCAAAAGCCTCCATAGGGGTTAGTGTAAGCTCTTCTCCGATGAGGGTTTTTGGTGGCGGCCCAAGGAGGGGCTGAACCCCATCGGGGGCCTGGTGCGCCACATCACCGGAAGCTCCTTGCGGCTCCTTTCCTACGCCTTCCCCCAGGAGCTTCCCGACTGGGCCAAAAAGGGGCGGGAGTGGGAGCTCCAGGGGGAGCCCGAGGCCAAGGAGGTGGTGGAGGCCCGCTTCCGGGAGGTTTGGGCCAGGCTCCTTTCCGCCTTCCAGAGCCTACGGGAGGAGGAACTTGGCCAGGAGGTTCCGGTGGGCACCCAGGGTCTTAAGGCTCCCAGGGCCCATATCCTCCACCACCTGGTGGAGCATGCCCAGCACCATGCGGGGCAGATCATCTACGCCCGCAAGCTCCTGGGCTGAGGACTCCTGTCCCCGGGGGATGGCTGTAAGCTGTTCCCATGGAACGCGTTGGCCTGCGCGCTTCTCCCAGGATTACCCTCGAGGCCCTCAAGGAAGCCCTTAAGGGTGTGCGCTTTCCTGAGGCCAAGGTCTATTTCATCACCGACTGGCAGGACCGCCGGCACCAGGCCCGGTACGCCCTTCTCATCCACGGGGGCAAGAAGGACCTCCTCACCCCTGACGCGTTCGGCCCCGCCTTTCAGGGAGGGGAAGAGGCGCTTTCGGAGCTGGTTAGCCTGTTGCTGGACCTTGGGGCCAGGAAGTTCTACGAGGCGGTGGTTTCCCCAGGGGAGCTGACGGGCCTTTTGAACCTGCCGCCAGAGGAGCTCCTTAGGCGGATCAATGCCATCGCCAACCCCACCGACCCGGGCATCTACCTGAAAAGGGCCGCCTAACCGTATAGAAGCTTAAGCCGGGCGGCTTCCCCTGCCAGCTCGGGGAGGGCTTTTAGGTCTATTCCCGTGTGGAAGCCTTTGGCTTCCAGGTAGGGGAGGACCTTTTCCGTGGGCAGGTTTCCCACCAGCTCATCCCCGGCGAAGGGGCAGCCCCCTACCCCGGCCAAGGCGCCCTCCAACCAGAGGATGCCCGCCGCCAGCACCGCCTCCACCTTGGCCAAGACCCCTTCCGGGCGGGCGTGCAGGTGGGCCCCCAGGCCCTCGGGGCCAAAGCGGGCTACCGCCTCCCCTAGCACCTCCTGGATGCGGCTTGCCTCCGCCACCCCGTAGGTGTCCGCCAGGGCGATTTCCCTGACCCCAAGTTCCCGTAGCCTGGCGATGTCCTCCAGGACCCCCTCCACGCTCCAGGGGTCCCCGTAGGGGTTGCCGAAGGCCATGGAAAGGTAGACCACCAGGCCAAGCTTTCCTTTTGTGGCCTCCACCATGGCCTTTACCAGAGGCCAGGATTCCTGCCGGGTGCGATTGGTGTTCTTCCGCTGGAAGGTTTCCGAGAGGGAGAAGGGGTAGCCGATGGCCGTGAGGTTTGGGGCCTTAAGGGCCCTTTCCAAGCCCTTTTCGTTGGCCACGATGGCCAGATAGGTGCGGCCCTGGGGTGGGGGAAGGCTGGCCAGCACCTCCTCGGCATCCGCCATCTGGGGTACCCACTTGGGGGAGACGAAGCTGGTGAGGTCCAGATGGCGAAACCCCGCTTCCAGGAGCTTCTTTAGGAAGGCCACCTTCTCCTCGGTGGGGATGAAGCGGCTGAAGCCCTGCCAGGCATCCCGGGGGCATTCCACGTAGCGGATGGGGACCTTGGCCATAGGGCTACACCTGGAAGACTCCGGTGCGGAAAGGCTCCCGCTCGGGGTTTAAGGCACAGGCCTCGAGGGCCCGGATGAGCCACTTCCGGGTCTCGTGGGGGAGGAGGATCCCATCCACCCAAAGCCGGGCGGCGGCGTACCGGGGGTCCAGGGTTTCCTCGTAGCGGCCCTTGATGCGCTCGTAAAGCTCCTTTAGCTCCTCGTCAGAGGGTTCCTTCCCCTCCCGCCTGAGCTTTTCCACCTCCAGCTCCAAGAGGGTCTTGGCCGCCTGGGCTCCTCCCATCACCGCGTACTTGGCGCTGGGCCAGGCGAAGATGAACCTGGGGGCGTAGGCCTTGCCCGCCAGGGCGTAGTTTCCAGCTCCGAAGGAGCCTCCCAGGATCAGGGTGATCTTGGGCACCACGGAGTTGCTCACGGCATTGACCAGTTTGGCTCCCCGGCGGATGATCCCCGCCTGCTCCGACTCCTTCCCCACCATGAAGCCCGTCACGTCCTGGAGGAAGAGGAGGGGGATGTTCATCTGGTTCACCTCGAGGATGAACCGGGCGGCCTTGTCCGCCGCCTCCGCGTAGATCACCCCACCCACCTCGATCCGTCCCTTCTTCTTCAGGATGAGGCGCTGGTTGCCCACGATGCCCACGGGGAACCCCCCGATGCGGGCAAAGCCTGTGACCAGAGTCTCCCCGTATCCCCCCTTGTACTCCAGAAACTCCGAGCCATCCACCAGCCGGGCGATCACCTCCCTTAGGTCGTAGGGACGGCTGCCGTCGGGGGCGATGAGGCCGTAGAGGTCTTCGGCGGGGTAAAGGGGTTCCCTGGGTTCCTTGCGCCCTTCTGCCCAAGGAGCCAGCTTGGGCGGAGGGTAAAGGGCGATAAGCTGCCGGATCCTTTCTAGGGCGGCTTCGTCGTTCGGCTCGTAGAAGTCCACGGTGCCGGAAACCTCATAGTGCATCCGGGCCCCGCCAAGTTCCTCGCTGCTGACCTCCTGGCCGATGGCCGCCTTCACCAAAGCGGGGCCCGCCAGGTAGAGGCCGCTTCCCTCGGTCATGATGAGGACATCGGTCATGACGGGGAGGTAGGCTCCCCCGGCCACGCAGTTCCCCATGATGGCGGAGATCTGGGGGATGCCCAGGGCGGACATGCGGGCGTTGAGGTAGAAGATACGGCCAAAGTCGTCCTGGTCCGGGAAGACCTCGTCCTGAAGGGGCAGGAAAACCCCGGCCGAGTCCACCAGGTACAGGGTGGGGATGCGGTTTTCCAGCGCCATCGTCTGGGCCCGGATCACCTTCTTAGCGGTGATGGGGAAGAAGGCCCCCGCCTTCACCGTGGCGTCGTTGGCGATGATCATCCAGGTTTGGCCCTGGATCTGCCCGAGGCCGGTGATGACCCCTCCGGCCGGGGCCCCGCCCCACTCCTCGTACATCCCCCACCCGGCAAAGGCCATGAGCTCGTAGAACTCCGTGCCCGGGTCTAAAAGCCTCGCAATGCGCTCCCGGGCGGTGAGGCGTCCCTTTTTGTGCTGCCGCTCCACGGCCTTGGGCCCGCCCCCTTGGCGCACCTTCTCCAGGCTTTCCCTGAAGTCCCGCACCAGGGCTACCCAGGCGTCCTTATTGGCCTTGTAGACAGGACCTTCCCGCTCCTCCGGGCGGAGCTTGCTCTCGAGGCGGCTCGTGGGCTGGCCTAGCATGGCCTTAGTATAACGTTTTTCTGCTTATCGGGGAAAAAGCGTAGCCCCCTCAGGGGGACAAGGGGTTTGGGACAGGGCCTTTTGCCGCTGGGCCTGGCGCCTGGCTTCCCGGTCCACCCGTTCGTTCTCCGGGTGGCCGTTATGCCCCCGGATCCAGTGCGGCACCACCCGGTGCCGTTTGAGTTCCGGCATAAGGGCTTCCCAGAGGTCGCGGTTTTCTATGGGCTTGCCGTCCGCTCTGCGCATCCCCCTTTTTTCCCAGGCGGGGAGCCACTCGTTTAAGGCCTTCACCAGGTACTGGCTGTCGGAGAAGAGGTGTACTTCACAGGGTTCCTTGAGCGCCCTAAGCCCTTGCAGCAGGGCGGTGAGCTCCATGCGGTTGTTGGTGGTGCAGGGCTCGCCTCCGGAAAGCATTCGTTCGGCGCTACCATAGCGCAGAAGCGCCGCCCACCCGCCAGGGCCGGGGTTGCCCAGGCAGGCCCCATCGGTGAATAGCTCCACCTGTTTCACGACCAGGGGATGGGCCGATGGGGGAAGGCCAGGGGAGCCTTGGCCTCGCCGGGGAAGAGGATCTCCCTAAGGCGGTAGTGGTCCTCTTGGGGGTGGCGGTAGACCTCCAGGAGGTTTTCCACCGGGTTCACGATCCAGACCTCAGGGATACCAGCTTTGGCATACAGGGCGAGCTTCCTGCGGTCGTGGTCCAGGCTGGTGTCGGCCACCTCTATGAGGAGGAGAACGTCCTGGGGCTCAGGGAGGCGCTCGCTGTACTGTTCTAGGGGGGGCTTCAGCACCTGAAGGTCGGGCTCGGGCTCGGAGTCGGGGGAAAGGCGCAGGGGGGATTGCACGGCGATGACCGCCTCCTCTCCCAATAGAGCCTGGAGCCTCTTGTCCAACTGGGCTACAGCAAAGACGTGCCTAGGACCAATCGGGCTCATCTCGTAGATCTCTCCCTCGAGGAGCTCGAGGTGCTTCACCCCCTGGAAGAGGCGCTCAAACTCCTCTACCCCGAAGCGGTACCGGGTGGCCATGCCCTCATTCTAGGCCCCAGATGGCGGCGGGGGCCAGCTCCACCAGGTTTCCCGCGGGGTCGCGGGTGTAAAGGCTTTTCCCCCTGGGCCAGTCCGCCCACCAGACGGGAAAGCCCGCTTCCTCCAGCCTCTTGGCCCAAGAGGGGAGCTCCTCCTCAGCCACCTTAAAGGCCACGTGGACGCTTCCTTGGGCCCCGTGGGGGGGAAGGTTTTCCTCCTTTGCCGTGTGATGGGGGTTGAAAACCAGAAAGACCCCCTTTCCCGCCCGGAAGAAGGCGTGGCGCGGGGGCTGGTACTGGAAGCAAGGAAGGCCCAGGACTCCCTCGTAAAAGGCCCGGGCCTTCTCCAGATCCTCGGCGTAGACGGCGGTTTCCAGAACCTCCACTACTTGAGCTTGGCGATGAGGTCGGCCACGGGGATGGCCTCGAGGGTGGTGGTCCTCACGCTTCCCCTGGCCGAGAGGTGGAGCATGGCCCGGGCCACCGCCAGGGCATCCTCTGCCTCCACGATGTTCACGAAGTCATAGGGCCCCAAAACCGCGTACTGGGCCACCACCTTGACCCCGAAGTCCCGCTCCAGTTCCTGGTTCACTTCCTTGATGCGCTCGGGGTTTTTCACCAGGGTCTCAGCGCCGTCATCCGTGAGGGTGCTGAGAACGATAAAGGTGGGCATCTTGGCCTCCTTTCCCCCTCAGGATAGCCCAGGAGTTCCAGTTTGACAATCGAGCTAGTCTTCCTGAGGCGTTTCCAGGGGAATCCCGCTATAGACTTCCTCCAAGTAGAGGGTTCCTTGGGGGCAGGGCAAGGGTACCTCCCCTTCTGTGAAGACCTGATAGAGGATCCCCGTGGCCTTTTTCTGATAAAGCTCTATTCGCTTTTCTTGGATATCCGCCAATACATACCCTTGCAGGGAAGGCAGGGAAAGATACCGCCAAAGCTTCTCCCGCCGGTCTATACCTTCGGTACTTGGGGAAAGGACCTCCACCACCAGGCAGGGAGCTTCCTCGTAGTAGGGGTTTTCGGGCGGGGGAGCACAAACCACCATGAGATCCGGGTAGTAGACGGTCCTTTCCCCCACCTTGAGCTTCATATCCGCCACGTAGAGGCGGCATCCCTGCCTACGGGCTAAGGGGCCCAGGAGAAGGGCCAGGTTGGTGGTTAAAAGGGCGTGAGCCCGGCTGGCCCCGGCCATGGCGTAGGGCAGGCCCTCCACCAGCTCATGCTTGGTTTCGGACCGGGCCTCCCATTCCAGATACTCTTCCAAGGAAAGGGGTTTCAGGGCCTTGGCGGGTTCGCCCATCACTCCCATTCTATGGTGGCGGGAGGCTTGGAGGTGAGGTCGTAGACCACCCGGCCGATCTCCGGTACCCTGCGGGTGATGCGCCGGGCTGCCTCGTCCAGGAAGTCCAGGGGCAGCCTGGCCCAGTCGGCGGTCATGAAATCCTCGGTGGTCACAGCCCTTAAGGCCAGAACATAGCCGTACTTCCGCTCGTCCCCCGCCACCCCTACGCTCCGCACGGGGGTGAGGACGGCCAGGGCCTGGGCCACCTGGGAATACAGCCCCCACTCCCTTAGAAGGCTTATGAAGATATCGTCGGCCCGCCGGAGGATGTCCAGTTTTTCCTCCGTGACCTCCCCCAGGATGCGCACCGCCAGGCCCGGCCCCGGGAAGGGGTGGCGCAGGCGGATAGGGTCGGGAAGGCCGAGAAGCAGGGCGAGTTCCCGCACCTCATCCTTGAAGAGGAGGCGGAAGGGCTCGAGGAGCTCGAACTTCAAATCTTCAGGAAGACCGCCCACGTTGTGGTGGCTCTTGATCTTGGCCGCTCCCTGTTCCCCGGCGGACTCGATCACGTCGGGGTAGAGGGTCCCCTGGGCAAGGAAACGGAAAGGGCCTGCTTCCCGGGCCACCAGGGAGAAGACCTCCACGAACTCCCGCCCGATGATCCGGCGCTTTTCCTCGGGGTCTTCCACCCCCTTGAGGGCCTTAAGGAAGCGCTCCCTGGCGTCCACCACCCGGAGGTTTACCCCAAGGGCTTTAAGGGCTCCTTCCACCTCCTCCCGTTCCCCCAGGCGCAGGAGGCCGTGGTCCACGAAGACCGCCAGGTGGTTCACCCGGGCCTTGGCCAAGAGGAGGGCCAGGGTGCTGGAGTCCACCCCGCCGGAAACCGCCAGGAGCACCCGGTCCTCGCCCACCCTTTCCCGCACCTCCTTAACCAGGCTTTCCAGCACGTGCTCCGGAGTCCAGTCCCGTTTTACCCCGGCGATCTCCAGGAAGTTTTCCAGGATCTGCATCCCCTTGGGGGTATGGGCCACCTCGGGGTGGAACTGGACGGCGAAGGTCTTTCCGTCTGGGGCTTCCATGGCCGCCACGGGGTTTTCCTCGGTTTCCGCCACCACCCGCCACCCTGGGGGAAGCTCGGTCACCGCGTCCTGGTGGCTCATCCAGACCTGGACCTCGCCCTCCAAGCCTTTGAAGAGGGGTCCCTGGTAGCGGGTGAGGAGGGCCTTGCCGTACTCTGCCCGTCCCGCGCGCTCCACCTTGCCCCCAAGCTCCTGGGCGAGAAGCTGCATCCCGTAGCAGATGCCCAAGGTGGGAAGGCCGAGGGTGAACACCCGGGGGTCGGGGCGGGGGGCATCGGGGTCAAAGACGCTGTTGGGTCCGCCGGAGAGGATTAGGGCTTGGGGCTTGTGCTTAAGGATTTCCTCCAGGCTCGCCCGCCCCGGCAGGATCAGGGAAAAGACCCTAAGCTCGCGGAGCCTTCTGGCGATGAGGCGGGTGTATTGGGAACCGAAGTCCAGGACCAGGACCATGGAAGCCAGTC
>NZ_ATNI01000069.1:0-4794 GCF_000511705.1 Thermus sp. NMX2.A1 | reverse complement strand
AGAGTGGTCCCCACATTTTTACTCGTCCAGTCTCACATGTGTCTGTCCGGGTTCAGTGGTCCCTCCTGGAGCCCTTGATCCCCAAGCCCGGCGGCCGACCCGCCAAGGTGCCGCTGCTTCCCCGTTAGGGGAACAGCTTAAGGAGGGAAATGATGAACGCCATACTCTACGTCCGGGAAAACGGCATCAAGTGGCGGGCTATGCCCCGTCACGCCGCAGGCGTACGTTCCTGACCTGCCCCACCCGTCTACGGTCTATCCCTACTTTCGCCGGGGGCAGAAGGAGGGGATCTGGGAGAAAGCCGTTTTCTGGCTGGGGCGAAACCGACTTGAGGTAACGGAGGCCTGGATGTACTTAGGCATGGTACGCTTGTGGGTGAAGCGGCTGGCCAGGGCCGCCTAGCCTCTCAAGGTACGCTTACGCGTGACCGTGGAGGGCTTTTACGACAGCCTCTGAGGAGTTCTTCAGCCGAACCCTATGAAATCCTACGTGGCCATGGATCTAGAGACCACCTCCCCTGACCCAGGGGAGGCTGAGATCCTGGAGGTTTTTGCCCAGGACGTGGAGGGGAGGAGCTTTCACAGGTACGTGGCGACCGAGGGAGTCCTCGAGGCCGACCATGAGGCCTTTCGCCTGACAGGCATTCCCTTCCAGGAATACGAGGACCAAAAGGTACCCCTGGAGGAGGCCCTCGTGGACCTTCGGGAGTTTATCGGGGACCGCCCCCTTCTCGGCCACAACCTTCGGCGCTATGACCTGCCTATCCTGGAACGTCTTCTTAAAAAGATGGATCTCGAGCCTCCCCCGGGGGCGAAAATTCCCCTGGATACCCTGCGCCTGGCCCATTTGGTCTTTCCCACCCCACCCCGGGGACTTTCCGGCTACCGGTTGGCGGATCTTTACGCCTACCTGACGGGTGAGGCCCTCAAGGATGCCCACCGTGCCCAGGCCGACGCGGAGGCGACCTGGAGGGTCTTAGCCGGGTTGGCCCTACAAACACCGCCCGACGGGGTGGCCCGGGCCTGGCGGGAACTCGGGCTTACTGAGGCCGAGCTATTTCCAGACACCCCAGGCCAGGTCAAGGAGCTCCTGGCTACGCCCCCCCGGGTAGAGCCGGTTAAGTACGAGGGCCGGCCCTTGCCGCATCCCTTAGACCTGGGAGAAGGCCTCCTTCCCCAAAGGCGGCCAGCCCAGGAGGAGATGTTCAAGGAGGTGGAGGCCGCCCTGCGGGAGGGGGCGCAGGTCTTCCTCGAGGCCCCCACGGGTACGGGCAAGACCAAGGGCTACCTCTACCCCGTTTTGCACCTGGGGGGAAAGACCTGGGTGGCCACCTACACCAAGGTGCTCCAGGCCCAGGCCCTGGATGAGCTTAAAAACGTGGGCGAAAAGGGCTACGCCGTCAGGGCGGCCCTCGTCAAGAGCCCGCGGGACACCCTCTGCCCCGAGGCTCTCTTTGAACTCTTTTTGGATGCCAGGGAGGAAGAGGACGAGGAGCTGAGGGCCGCGGTGGGCCTGCTCCTGCACTACGCGGCCTTGGGGGGGTATGACCTCGAGGCCCTCCCCGGTTACTGGCATTTCTCCAGGGGCTTCCGCGAGGCGAGGGACCGGGTGGGCACCAATCCCCGGCGCTGCCGGGAGAATTGCCCCTTTTTCCATACCTGCGCCTTCCAGCGCCAGCTTGCCCATCGCAAGGAGGCGCAGATCCTGGTGACCAACCAGGCCTATCTCCTGGCCAGTTTTCTTCAGGAAGAGGAGGGGGAAGGGGAAAGCCATCTGGTGCTGGACGAGGCCCATCACCTCGAGGACACCGCCACCGAGGCCCTCACCTTGGTCTTGGACCACGAGGAGCTCACCCACCGGCTCAATCGCCTAGCCCATCCCCAGAAGGACCGGGGCCTTCTTAGGGACAAGCGCCGGCTCGAGGCGCTTTCGGAAGCGGAACGGGAAAGGGCCAAGGAGGTCGTTCAGAAGCTCCTTCCCCGTCTGCGCGAGGCTTTGGGCACCTATACCCGATATCTTTTAGACCTTATCAAGAACCGGGGTTCAGGGGATTCGCGCTACGGTCTTACCCTGGGGTTAAGCCAGGTCTGGCTCAGGCTCGAGGAGTGGCCCCGCATCAACCGGGAAGAGCAGGCGCTTATCGAAAACCTCCGCGAACTCGAGGAAGCCCTCAAGGCCATCGGCCAGGACCCAAGAACCCTCTTGGCCCGGGACCTGGCCCCTCTTCGGGACTATTTCAAAGGAGCCTTGGATCTCCTCTTCGAGCGGCGCCGGGTCTTAGGGCTTGTGGGGGGCGAACCCGATCCCAACCAGCTCCACCTCTCCGAGTGGGACCCCACTACGGGGAGCTGGCGGCACCTGGCCCAGCCCATTGACGTTTCCCGTGCCCTGAAGGAAAGGCTGTGGCCCCGTTTTAGAAGTGTGGTCCTGACCAGCGCCACCCTGACCGTTCCCACCGAGCAGGACCAAGAGGGCTTTCGTTTTCTCCAGCGGGCCTTGGGCCTGGAGGAGGCCAAGGGCCGACGGTTACCCCCCTCCCTTCCCTACGAAAAGGCCCATCTCCTGGTGCCCCGCCACCTCCCCGAGGCCCGCGAGAGCACCCTGCCCCGCTTCCAGCGCATGCTCCACGAGGAACTGAGGGTTCTTCTGGCCAAGTCCCACCGCAGCCTTTCCCTCTTCACTAGCCTGCGGCGCCTCGAGGAGGCCAAGGAGGCCCTGAAGGAGCTTCCGCACCTCCTGGCTGGCCCCCCTCACCCGCAAGGAGCCGGAGGACGTGGCCAGCCTGATCAAGGCCAATCCCCAGGCCCCGGTGGCGGCTTTGGGCTCCCGGAGCTACATGGAGGGAGTGGATTTCCCGGCCTTGAAGCTCGTGAACCTGGAGCGGATCCCCTTTCCCTTGCCCTCCTTGCTCCTCACCAAGCGCATGGAGCGGGCCTATGAGCAGGGCCTGGACAAGTGGTGGGACTACTACCTGCCCAAGGCCGCCCTCTCCTTCGCCCAGGCCTTTGGCCGGCTGATCCGCGACCGGCGGGAGGGGGTGGGGGACGGGGCCTTTGTGCTTTGGGACAAGAAGCTCCTCAACGCCGCTTACCAGGAGGTTTTCTACCGCGCCCTGCCCTCGGGCGCCCACCGGCACGTTCCCGAGGACCGGAAGGGGTTTTACGATCTCTTGGCAGGGATCCTAGGGATTGACCGGGACCAGCTTCCCCAGGAGGAGCTGGAAGAGGAGGCCCTGCGCCGGCTTAGGGCCATCCTGGAATCCGATCTTGAGCCCCTGGCCAAGGCCCGGCGCATCGCGGAGGGGGTCTACGGGCTTTCCCTGGAAGAGGAGCGTTGGGCCAAACAGGCCCAGGCCATCCAGGCAGCCCTCGAGGGCCAGGACCTGGTGGCCTTGTTGCCCACGGGTTTCGGCAAGAGCCTGGCCTTCCAACTCCCCGCCCTTATCCAGGGGGGCCTGACCCTGGTGGTCTCCCCCCTGGTGGCCCTTATGAAGGATCAGGCCGACCGGCTTCTGGAACTGGGCCTGCCGGTGGGTGCGGTGCACTCGTTGATGGGCTTGGGGGAACAGAGGAGCGTGCTGGATGAGGTTAGGGCTGGTCGGGTACGGCTTCTTTACGTGAGCCCCGAGCGGTTGAATCGGAGCGAGGCCCTTGGGAAACTGATCCAGGAGAAGCACGCCGCGGGGGAACTGAGGCGGGTGGTCTTTGACGAGGCCCACTGCCTGATCGAGTGGGGCTTTGACTTCCGGCCGGACTACCTCAAGGCCCTGAGAAAGCTGGAGGCCTTGGAGGGGGTGCCCAAGAGCTTCTTCACCGCCACCTTGACCCCGAAGGACCTGGAAGGGTTAAGGAAGGTCGCTAAGCTGGAAACCTTCCGGCTGATTAAGCCCGAAAGCTTCCACCGCCCGAACCTCCGCTTTGTGGTGAGGAAGGCGAGGGGGGAGGTGGACAAGTTCCAGGTCCTAGCCAAGGCCCTCCAATGGCTCCTGGCGCATGGGGAGGGGGAAAGCGCCATCGTCTACACCGCCACCCGGGCCGAGGCCGAGCGGCTGGCCTGGGCCCTAGGCCGCCTCTTCCCTGGCCTGGAGGTTGAAGCGTACCACGCCGGGCTGGGCCCGGTTCCCCGCCGGGAGGCCCAAGAGCGCTTCATCTCCGGCCAGACCCGGGTCATGGTGGCCACCACCGCCTTCGGTATGGGCATCGACAAGGGGAATATCCGCCTGGTGGTCCACTGGCGGCCACCGCGTAGCCTCGAGGAGTACCTCCAGCAGGCAGGGCGCGCGGGGCGGGATGGAAGGGAGGCCTACTGCCTGCTTCTGTATACGGAAAGCGACTGGTCCTTCCTTCGCTGGACCCTCGGGATCGGGCAGGCCGATGGGGCCCAGGCGGAGTTCGCCCAGCGGCTCATCCAGCTTTTGCAGAGCGAACCCGTCCTAACGGACTACCGCGAGGCCCTCTACCGGCGGATTTACGAGAGCGAATCCGAGGAAGGGGTTGAGGAAGATCTCCCTTTAGGAGAGGACGATGAGGAGGAAGAAGCCGCTGCGCCTATGCGGGAAATCGGTTTGGAGAACCTCGAGCGCACCCTCTCCGGCCTCGAGCGGGCCAAGGTATTGGAGTACGAGTACCTGCCGGGCAAGGTCTGGCTGTTGGCCTCCAGGGAGATACTGCGCGAACACCTTACCCCTGAGGAAATGGCCCTTTTAGAAAGGGTGGGCTACGAGGGCCGCGAGAGGGGGGATCCGCTGGACTTTTCTCGCATTCCCTTGGAGAAAATTCCAGAGCTGGACCAAAA
>NZ_ATNI01000068.1:0-1946 GCF_000511705.1 Thermus sp. NMX2.A1 | reverse complement strand
AGCACTAGATTCTCCTTCATCTCCAGGTACTGACAGAAGCGCAGGAGCAGGCCAGGAGCTCGGTGTGGGATCCTGGGGCTCCAAACAGTAAGGCCGACCAGGGCGCTGGTGCGCAGGAAGAGGGCCTCAACAGCAGCGGTTTTGGAGAACAGCATCCAGGCGGACTCCCCCTTCATGGCCTTGCTGGGGCTGGAAGCGGGACTTGGGCCGCTGGGGGCCTCGAGAGCCACCTCCTCGGCTAGGCGCTGCCACTCCAGTGCGGGTGTGGCGGGCCCCGGAGGAGCCCCCTGACCCCGCCCCCCCGGACCTGGGTCGGCCCCCGGCCCTGGGCAAGGGGCAGCTGATGGGGATCGCGGGGACGGGGCCCTACTACCTGGTCCTCCTGCCCCAGGCGGTGCCCGAGTGGTGGCCGAAGGTGGAAAGGCTCCTCCCCGAGTTCCCCCGGCGCTACGAGGTGCGTTTCTACCCCGGCGGGAGCCGGGCGGTGGTCAGCGGGGACCTGGAGGCCCTGAAGGTGTGGTACAAGCGGGTGCTCAGGGGCTGAACCCCTTCAGGAAGGCGTGGACCCGGAGGAGGCCCAGGAAGGCCTCCGCCGCCTCCTCCCAGGGGACCTCCACCGGCTTGAGCCCGTCCCCCAGGGAGAGGACCAGGCCCCTCTCCACCGCCACCCCCTCCGCCCGCAGGGCCAGGGCGTAGGCCCCCACCTGCAGGAAGTGTTCCGGGTAGACCTGGGAGGAGGTCTTCAGGTCCAGCACCACCACCCGCCCCCCGAAGCGGGCCACCAGGTCCGCCCTTCCCGCGTAGAGGTGCTCGGGGTGGAAGACCGCCTCCTCCGAGCGCAGGGGCTCGCCCCCGTTCCCCTCCCACCACGCCTTGAGGCTCAGGCACATGCCCCTCAGGGGCTCCTCCTCGGGGAGGGGCGGCTTCAGGCCCTTCAGGTAGGCCTCCGCCCAGCTGTGCAGGCTCGCCCCCCGGCCCGCCGCCCTCCGGGCCGCCCGGTGGTGGGCGGTGCCCGCCTCCTGCAGGATGCGCTCCACCTCCTCCGGGGAGAGGACCAGGCCGGGCTGAAGCTCCCCCTTGAGGTATTCCACCACCTGGCGCACCGCCCACTCGTGCAGCCTCTTGTTGAGGCGGTCTGTGACCTCGGTCACGGAAGGGACGGCGATCCAGCGCTCCCCGTCCGGAGAGGCCTCGTAGCCGCCCCCGTTCCGGCGGTAGCGCAAGCGCCAGCCGCTGGGATGGTCCTTGAACAGCCAGTCTTGATAGGCCATGGGCCCCTCCAGGGGTTTGGAACAAAGTATAGAACCTCCAATCAGTAATGGTTGCGCAAGGGGCTTACAAGGATTAAAATGGAATTCGAAAAGAAGGAGGGAAAACTCTATGCGGTTAATCTGGTCTGTTGCGAGTTCGGGTATAGACCAAAACCTTCGGGGTGTAACCTACGGCAAAGGCCTCTTTGTCGCTGTGGGAGACAAGGGGACTATTCTCACATCTTCGGATGGCAAAGCTTGGAGCAAGCAAAACACCGACTTTGGCCAAGATTTATGGGGTGTTACCTACAGCAGAGCGTTTGATGGGTTTATCGCTGTGGGGGCATGGGGAACCGTTCTTTATTCGTCCGACGGTAAAACGTGGTTGAGAAAAAAAGTTAATGGGGCGGATTGGCTTTATGGGGTAGTGGGAGATTCCAGACTTGTTGCAGTAGGCGCAAGAGGCCTCACTATTACTTTCGGGCCATCTTTCAACCAGCCGAGCTCGAAAAGGGAGTGCAATGAGCGACTTTTGGGCGTGGTTTCCCACAACACAGGGGCTCTAAGTGTGGGCGAGAAGGGCACCATTCTTTATTCCCCAGACAAAAAACTTTGGCAAAAAGTAGCAAGCGGGGTCCAGGCCAATCTTTGGGATGTCGCGAAACGGATTTTTGACTCAACCTTTATCGCCGTAGG
>NZ_ATNI01000067.1:0-9764 GCF_000511705.1 Thermus sp. NMX2.A1 | reverse complement strand
CCGCGGCCATCCCCGCCGCCTGCACCGCCCCGGCCCCCGCCTGCACCGCCCCGCCCATGGACCTTTGGGCGAGCCCGGTGGCGTAGCCGATGGCCGCCGCCGTCACGGCCAGGGAAAGCCCGCCGAAGAAGCTGGCGACGAGGCTCGCCAGGTACCCCGTGATGAGGAGGGCCGCCGCCATGCCCCCCATGGTCATGAAGAGGGTCTGGACCCAGGCCTGGAACATGTCCACCAGGCCCTTGGCGATCCCCGCCACCGTGACCCCCACCTGCCGCATGGTGAGCCCGATGGCCTCCTTGGTCATGATCCCGCAGGCCCGGGGGGACAGGACGGCGTTGGGGTCCGGCTCCACGTTGCGGTAGTCCAGCCTGCCGTCCGTGGGGTTCACTACCACCTCGAAGCCGCAGATCCTGGGGTCCCACCGGTTGGCGGTGGCCAGGTTTTGCAGGTTCCTTGCGAACACCTCCCGGTTGGTGCGGTACTGGTCGGTGAGGGCCTTCACCGTGTCGTCCACGATGGTCTTGGCCTGGCTGGCGATGTAGGCGGCGGGCCGGGCCACCCCGAGCTCCATGCCCCCCCGCACCACAAAGGGCCCCACCGCCCCCATGATGAAGGCCCACACCACCACGGAAAGCCAGCGCCCGAAGAGGCTTGGGCCCAGTCCGATGGGCAGGGCGATGCTCCCCGCCACGATGGGCCAGAAGGCGGAGGCCAGCATGAACATGGTGGAGATGATCACGGTGAGGACCATGGCCGTGATGACGAAGGGCACCAGGAGGAGGGAAGCGGGGTTCAGGAGCTGGGCGGCGGTGCCGATGCCGGACATCACCTTGTCCAACCAGTCGGGACCATTGGCCGTGTTCAGGTAGGTGCCCGCGGCGTTCACCACTCCTGCCTCGAGGATGGCCACGATGGTGAAGAGGGGGTTGATCACCGCCCCCAGGGCCTTCAGGTTGTTGCTGGCCTCGGTGATGGCCTCGGCGAGCTCCGTGCGGAAGGTGTTGGTGACGGCGTAGTAGACCCCATCAACTCCGCCGAAGGTCTGGTCTAGGACCTCCCCGAACCACAAGAACCCCCCCGCCAGGACCACCCGGGCCATGGCCGCCAGGATCTCCTCCAGGCTCCCGTAGTAGACCGCCCGGAGGAGGCTCCAGATGAGGCCCACCACGATCAGGCTCCGCCCGATGGTGTAGGCCCCCGACTGGAAGTCCCGCATGGCGGCCTTGAAGAGGGCGATCCAGTCGTTGAGGTTCAGCATGGCCCCCAGGACCCCCGTCACGAAGTCCCGCACCCCCTGGTCGATCTGCCCCTGGGGGGGCGGGGGCGGATCGGCCAAGGCCGCGAGGAGGAAGAAGGGCAGGAGGGCCCAAAGCCGCTTCACGGCCCACCTCCTGGGGGCCTGCCGCTTTGGGCCCGCCACTGCTGGGCCAGGACCTTCATGGCCTCAGCGGCAGACACATACCGGGCCGAGGTGGCCTCCGCCTGGGCCGCCACCTTGGACATGGCCGCCCGGAGCTCATCCACCTGGTTTTTCTCCTGAAGGCGGATGAGCTCCACCAGGTTCTGGTTCACCTGGGCAAGCTGCTCCACGGTAAGGGCCTGCTGGGCCGCCAGGTTCTTCATCTCCTGCACCGCCCGGAAGGAGTCTTGGGCCTGGAGGCGGATGAGCTCGGCAAAGCCCCGCACCACCACCTCCGTCACCTCCCGGGTGGAGGGAGCGCTTTGGGCCTCGGCGAGAAGCTGCTCGGAGATGCCGGGGCTCGTGGGGCCCGTGCTGCTTCCCGAAACCGGGGTGCCTCCGCTTGCGGCCCCAAGGTACGGGCTTTGCCCCTGACCGAGGTCCCCTCCCGGGGCAGGGGCTGGGCTCCCCCCGGGGCCTGGGGCGGGCAGGGGAAGCCCGGGGCTTTCTGCCGAAGCCCCGCTGAGCCCTCCCGTGAGGCTGGCCCACCCCTTGCTCACCGCCTCGGCCACGAAGTTCCAGGCGGCCCCCAGGGTGTCCCAGAGGTCCTGCAGGGTGCTCTCCAGGCTGGTGTTCTCCTGCTGGTTCTGCACGTTCTGGGCCACCCGGCTCTGGTTCTCAAGAAGCTGGGCGGTGCGCTGGAGGTCCTTGAGGCTCTGCTGGGTGGCCTCGAAGCCCAGGAAGGGCACCGCCCCCGCCACCACCCGGGTCCACCACTCCGGGCCCCAGTAGGGGTAGTCCGTGCCCGGCTGCCACCCCTCGATCTCCTCCACCTGCCTGGCTCTCGCCCGGGCCAGGGCCCGCAGGATGGCCTCCTTGTTCCGGCGGATGTCGCTCATGAAGCTGTCCAGGCTCTGATCAATCTGGTCCACCACGGGGTTCAAGGTGTGGAGGCCCAGGCTCTTGCCCAGCCAGTCCAGGGCCAGGCCCGTGCCGTAGTAGATGGCCTGGTTCTTGAAGTCCTCCCACATGTCCCCCAGCTGGTTCCAGTACCGCATCGCCTTGCGCACCGTGCGGTGGGCGGTGCAAAGCCAGCGCACCGAGGCCAGGTCGTAGAAACCGATGTAGCGGCAGGCTTGGGCGATGAAGTTGTCCAGGTTCTCCGCGAGGCCCTGGGCCTCGATACTCCCGGTAGACGAAGCCCCCACGCCTCCCTTTACCCCCAGGGGGAGGAGGGCGTAGGCGGTGCCGCTCCGCACCCCGGCGTAGGCCACCTCCAGCCGCACCGCCTGGGTGCCCCCGAAGCCCGTGGTGTCCCAGTACCGGGCCACCTCTCCCCCCTTCAGGCCGGGCCGGGACTCCAGGACCACCCGCCCCGAGGGCAGGGCCACCGCCCGCACCTGGAGGACGCTCTCCCCCTCCTCCGGCACCACCCGAGCGGCGAGGCGCACCACCCGCCCCTCCTCGTAGACCCCGGGCCTGGGGGAAAGCCACTCCACCCGCACCGCCCAGGCCGGGGCCAGAAGGAGGGGTAGGAGGAAAAGGAAGCTCCTCATGCCCGCCCCTCCGCCAGGTCCCGCACCGCCTTGAGGACGTCCCCCCCGTAGGCCTCCACCAGCTTCCGCCGCTTGGCCGCCTCCTCCTGGGCGCTGGTGAAAAGCCAGTAGTCGTAGGGGGTGGGCCAAAGCTGGAGCACGTCCCCCTCCTTTTGGTCGTCCCGCACGCTCCAAACCATGAGCTCGCTGAACTTCCCCTTGACCCCACCCAGGGAGCGGAAGACGGCCATGGCCCGGTCGGGGAGGTGGAAGAGGCTCTGCACGTACTCGTCCTCCCCCTGCACCCGGAGGAGGAAGAACCAGGTGGTGTTCTGCACGATGCGCCCGGCGCTTTCCCCCTGGAAGTCCTGGAGGCTTTGGGTGATGGACCAGATGCCCCCGCCCAGGTGGCGGAAGCGGCGGTAGAGCTCCTCCACCAGGTTGGCGGCGTAGCGGTTCTTGAACACCTTCCAGGCCTCGTCCAGCACCACCAGGACCCGCCTCTCCTCCCCCCGCCGCTTCCCCTCCAGGGCCCGCTTCCAGATGAGGCCCGCCATGAGCATGGTCCCCACCACGTCCAGGCCCTCGTAGGCGTCCAGGCCCTCGAGCTCGTAGCAGACCACCCGGGCGCTGGACACGGGGACGCTGGTGGGGCGGTCCACAAAGCTCCCCATGGGGGAGTCCCCCGTCCAGGACTGGAGCCTCAGGGCCAGGCCCCGGGCCACCTCCTTCTCCGAGGGGGAGACGCTCCGCCCGCCCAGCTCGTCCAGGGTGAGGAGGGTCTTCACCAGGTCGGAAAGCCGCGCCCCCAGGTAGCGCTTCTCCTCCGTGCCGTCATCGAGGAGGTCCACGGTGGTGGCCCGCTTGTAGGTCTGCTCGATGGCCGCCTCCAGGATGGCGTTCTCCACCGCCTCCTCCGTCTTGTCTTCCCCGGGAGGGACCATGGCCCGGAGGATCTTCAGGAGGTCTCCCTTCTTCTCTGGGGAAGGCTCCACCTCCCCCTCGTCCAGGTCGAAGGGGTTCACGGCGGTGCCTGCCCCGGGACGGATCTCCACCAGGGCTCCCCCGAAGGCCTCCACCAGGGCCTGGTAGTTCTTGCCCCGGTCCAGGATGACCACGCTCACGCTGTCGTCCCGGAGGAGCTCGGAGATGAGGTACTGCACCGCAAAGGTCTTGCCGCTTCCCGAGCCCCCCACCACGATGCCGTTGTAGTTCCTGAGCCGCTTGTCAAAGGGATCCACGTAGACCAGGGCCCCTTGGCGGTTCTGGAAGAGGGCCACGGGCCGGGGGCTCCCCTTCCAGGCCCCGGTGGTGGGGAAGAAGTGGGCGGCGTTGGTTTCCAGGAGGTAGACCCGCTCCTCCGCTAGGCCCCCAGAGAGGGGGGCCAGGTTGAGCCAGGGGGTGAGGAGGCCGTTCCTCAGGACCCGGAAGGGGTTCCCGGGCACCTTGGAGAGGGCGGACATGGCCTGGGCGATCCGCCCCTCCAGGGCCCGGCGGTCCCGGTCCAGGAGGACCAGGCTTACCCCCACCTGGAACACGTGGTCCCCCGTCTGGGAGATGTGGGTGATGGCCCCTTCGGTTTCCGCCTGCCCCACCCGCACGTTGGGGTCCACGTAGGTGCCGGACTGGCTGGCGGCGTAGTAGCGCCGGGCCCGGGCCTTGAGGGCCCTGAGGGCCATCTCGTGGGGCTCGTGGAAGAAGTCCATGACCAGGTAGAAGCGGCTCCCCCCCGCCTGGGCCAGGATGTCCCCCATCTCGGCGTAGGTTTCGTCCGGCACGGTGTAGAGGGAGAGGATCCCCGCCCACATGCCCCCCACGTAGAGGGCGTCCCGGTAGGAGTTGTCCACCTCGCTCCGGGCCAGGAGGGCCCTCAGGGTGGGGGGGCGCAAGGAGGGGATGCGCCGCACCGCCTCCCGGGGGTAGCGCTGCCAGGTGGGGCGGTACTCCGGCACCTCCGCCAGGGCCAGGGCGGGGTTCAGGTAGCGGTAGGCCAGGGCAAAGAGCTCCTGGTCCCCTAGGGGCACCGCCCGGATGCGGTAGGCCATGGCCGTCTGCAGGATGCGCTCCCTGACCCTCGAGGCCTCCCGCACCACCTCCTTCCACTCCTCCCGGGTGAAGGGCACCCGCCTCTTCCGGTGGCGCACCCGCCCCAGGAGGACGGTGAGGTAGACCCGCTTCTCCAAGACCCCCTCGGCCTCCCACCGCCAACGCCAGGCCTCGTAGCGCCTTTCCTGTAGAAAGCGGGCCACGGGGTGGGCAGGCTCCCCCTCCCGGTAGGCCTCCACCCGGGAAGGGTGGGAGGGGGAGACCTCCACCAGGAGCCGGGCCCGGGCCCCCTCGGGGATGGCCGTGCGAAGGAGGCTCTTCAGGACGGCCACCAGGCCCTCCATGTAGGCGGTGTGCACGAAGAGGGTGGGGCCCATTTCCAGGGCCACCCCGAGCTCCACCCGGCCATCGGAGAGGACCATGAGGCCGTCTTGGATCTCCCAGTACGGCAAGAGCGCGGTGAGGGAAGCCTCCCGCGCCCGGGAGAAGGGATTAGCGGTTCCAGCGCTCGTCATAGATGAGAGGCGTGGTGTCCTCGTCCCGCTCCGGCTTGTACCGCTCCTTCTGGGTGATCCAGGCCACCTCCTGCCAGAGGCTCGCCCCCGGGAAGCGGAGCCGGAGCCGATCGGAATACTTGATGGCCCCGTAGCCCAAAAGCCCCGCCAGCACCAGGCCCAGAGCCGGGTGTGGCAGGGCTCCCCCAATCTGCAAGCCGAAGGTCATGGCCACCGCCCCCAGGAAGAGCTGCCATAGCTCCAAGCCCAGGAGCGTGAGGGGTTGGTAGAGCCGCCACACCCGGAGCCTGAGCACGCCTCACCCCCTAGTTGATGACCCCGCTGCAGGCGGCGGGCAGGTTCTCGTTGGTGGTGATGAACATCTTGGCGAAGTAGGGAGCGGCGGCAATGACGATCCCCCCGATGCCCGCCCCGATCATGAGGGGCATGGCGTTGCGCCCCCCGATGGCCAGGCTGATGCCCCCGATGGCGAACATGAGGACGATGATCCCCAGGCCGATGGGCCCCTTGAGGTACTTCACGATGGTGCAGAGGGCCGCCGTCACGTTGTTGAAGGCCTGGTCCGCCTGGGCGTGGGCCACACCGGAGAAGAGGACCAGGCTGGCCAAAAGGGCCAGAACCAGGAACCTGCCGTGCTCAGAGAAGAGGAAAGCCTTCGCCTTTTGTACCCAAGTGCGCACGTTTACCTCCTCGTTAGCCACCTGAGGCTGAGCGCACCTTCAGCCCCAGTCCCCTGGCCGCTTGCCCCAGACCGGGAATACGCCCTGGAAATACCGGGGTTGCCCCAATCGTTGCGGCAAAACATGCCCGGTCCCCGGCAAGGGTCTTGCCTATAGCCGAAGCCCCCATGGGATTGGTCCAGTTCCCACCCCCTTTCCACCTCATACGGCCATTACTATAGCACAACACCCGCACTATATGGCAACATGAGGGCATGCGGTTGGATCCTGACGTGCGCAAACAGGTGGAGAGCAAGCTGGGCAGGCCCGTACCGGAACCGGACGAGCCGGAGTTCTACCGCCTCCTGGAGGAGCTCAGGACCACCGACCCCGAGCTCCAGGAGCTTCTGGAGAAGAGCATCGTCTTTGAGCAGGTGGTCCCCCCGGAGGAGGAGGTGCGCCGGGAGGTGAAAAAGCGGGCCCTCATCAGGGACCTCATCAACCGCCTCTTCATGCGCTACGACGAGCTCACCGGGGAGTGGGTGCCCTCGAGGCCCAAGCAGATCCTGTGGGGCGTGGGCGGGCTCATGGGGGCGGTGATCTTCCTCTGGGGGATGAACAACCTCCCCTCGGGCAAAGCCCCCGCGGCCCAGGCCACGCCACCCGCCCAGGAGGTGCGGGCAGGGGAAGGGCCGGTGGCCAGCACCGCTCCCGTCCCTTCTCCCACGCCCTCCGGGGAAGCCCTCGCCCCACAGGCGCCAGGCCCATCCCAAACGCCGGGGGCTTTGGAGGCCACCCCCACGAACCCGGAGGCTCCCGGCTCTCCCGTAGCTCCCGGGGCCGTGCCCGGAACCGAGGCGGTGCCTCCGCCGCCCACGCCGGGGGCCGTGGGGGAGGTGCCCCCGCCGCCCCAGACCACGGGCACCGCCACCTACCAGACCCCCACCGAGGTGGCCGCCCCTCCCCTCACCGCCTACACCCGCCCCGCCCCCGGCCAGGAGGTGGCCCAGGGGCCCACCATGACCGCCTTCCTCCGCCCCCAGGCCCAGGAGGGCCAGGGGCAGGGCCAGGGAAGCTCCCTGGGGGTGCCTCTAGGTGCCCAGGCGGCCCAGGGGCCAGCCCTCGCCGCCTACCAGGCCTCCTCCCAGGGCCAGGCCCAAGGGCAGGTGCCGCCCATGGCCTCCTTCGTGGCCTATAAGCCCGCCCAAAACCCCACGCCCCCTTCGGCTCCCGCCCCTTCCTCACCCCCTTCCGGGGAGCTCCGCTACTTCCAGGAGGCCATGCCCCAGGTGTTCGGCGCTGGGCCCACAGCCCAGGCCCAGCCGGGCCAGGCCCAAGCCCCCCAGGCCTCCCAGACGCCGCAAGCCTCCCAAGGGGCCTCCCCCTACCTCCCGGGCACCCGCCTGCGGGGGCGGCTGGCGGTGAAGCTGGTGGTGCCCGAGGGGGAGGAGGTCCCCGTGGCCGTGGAAACGGAAGACGGGGCGGTCTTCCTGGGCAAGGCCAAGCTCTCCCCCACCCGGCGGGTGGAGGTGAGCCTGGACCAGGCGGTCTTAGGGGGGAAGACTTTCGGCGTGAAGGCGGTGGTCCTGGGGCAGGACCGGGCCCAGGGGCTCCAGGCCCAGGTGCGGGAGGAAGCCCCCTCCCTGGTGGCCGACCTGGTGCGGGGTTCCCTGCGGGGCCTCTCCGACTACGTTAGGGCCCGGAGCCAGCAGACCACCATCACCACAAGCCCCACGGGCACGGTGATCCAGCAGGGCCAGGCCCCGCCCCTGGAGCTCTTCCTGGGGGCGGCGGCAGCAGACCTCTTCGCCGTGTCCCAGGGCCAGAAGGCGGTGGTGCGCCTGGCGGAGGTGGCGGAGGGGGTGGGCCTCGAGGTCCTGGTCCTGGGGTTGTAGCCATGGTGAAGACGCCTTCTGCCCTCCTACTGGACGGAGCCTGGTCCTTGGGTCAGGTGGAAAGGTGGGGCCTCGAGGTGCCGGAGGATGCCCTCCGGGTGGAGGGCTACCTGGGCCTCACCCACTACCGGGCTCCCAAGCGGGTGGTTTTTCTCGTTCGCCCTGACCTGGCCCACCTGCCCCTGGCCGCCCTCCGCCACCTGGCGGGCCTGGCGGAGATGCGCCTCCTCCTGGGCCTGCCCCCTGACCCCGAGACCTGGCGGGTGAGCTACCGCAGGATGCACCCCGTGGAGGAGCCTGATGCGGTCTGGCTCACCTCGGAAGGCCCCTTCGCCGTGGAGTACGACGCCGGAGCCTACTCCCGGGAGAGGGTCAGGGCCAAGGGGGAGGCCTTCGCCCGCAGGTTCGTGGGCCAGGTCTGGGGGGTGCCCATCCGGGAAAGGGTGGCGACCCTCAAGCGGCTTTTGCCACCGGGCTCGAGGGTGCTTTGCGCCGCCTGGTTTGCAACGTAGCCCAGCTTTTCAGCTTGAATGCAGCTTTGGTGAGGGTGACCAAGCGGCTCATGGGGATCTAGGGCACTCTATGCATACCCTGCGAGCCTCCCTTTTGGCAAACCTCATGCCTGACTCTGGTGCCTTGGTTTGCCCTCTGTAGCTACTTGACCGCTACACCAACCTTGGCAAGGTGCTGACCAACGAAGCCTCGTGGACGCTTTAAGAACCTACCTGAGGTTCTCGGTTCCCTTCGGACAAAACCGCGCTTGCCCATCCCAGGAAATGCATAACTCAAGAGAGCTTGCAAGGCAAGCTTGACCCCCGTTGACGCAGCCTCCAGGAAGCCCTATCCTTGAAGTAGGGACTGGGCCCGGGCTATGCCCGGGCTTAGTACGTTTTTCGAAGCGCCCAAGCACCTCATCCGCCGCGACGGGCTAGCTCCTGGGCCAATGCCTCCCCCACATCCCGCTCCCGGAGCAGAGGCTGCACAAGCTCTTGGAAAGCCTGCCAAAGATCCTCCCGCCGAGGCGCGTATCCTCCTCGGGCCTTCAGGAAGTGGCCATACACGTACGCCGGGAAGTCTGCAGCGGCCCCCAGAATGTGCTCCTTCCCTACAGGAGCGGGCACTCCCAGAAGGCGGAATCCTTGCCTTTGGCCTCTGAGGGTCTCAAAGGGTGCAGCTTGGGTAAAAAAGCGGAGGTCCTCGGGCATCCGGGTTTCAAAGAAAAGAAAGCCATAGCCACCGAGTGCCTCGAGGTAGTCATTCACCTCTTCCAGAAGCAGGGCAAAGAGAGTCCGGCGCAAGCGAAGGCCCAGCTCCCGACTCCCCCGCTCGAACCCCAGGCGGTCCGCCAAATCCCTCTTCTCCACGCGCACCGCAGGGAAGCCATCCGCTTCTCGGGCTACACCTTCCAAAATGCTGAGGAAGGCCTCCTTGGCTTCCGGTACCCTCAGCCGTTCCCCGGAAGGAGGGTCGCGGTAGAGTCCCGTGCGTTGGTAGAGTTCTACCGCGTGCAGAGGGGCCAGGTGGCGCAGTCCGAGCTTAGCAGCGAGCCTTAAGGCTATACCCCTCAAGGTCCCTTCCAAGGCCAAGTAAGGGCTTCCGGCGCGCACCAGCGTGGCGAAAAGCACGTGGAAGGGTTGGCCAGGGGAGCGTAGATCCCCGCCCGTTTCCCCATATTCGTCCACATACACGGCGTAGACCGGTTCCACTGCATCAAG